>JABSSV010000158.1 GCA_013213875.1 Lysobacterales bacterium | reverse complement strand
TGGAGGCAGCTCTGGCCGCGCTGCGGGAGGTCGGTTTGCCGGTGACTTCCGCGGTCATGACCACCATGGCCGCCTTTCTGCCCCTGATGCTTCTGCCCGGCATCGTGGGCAAATTCATGTTTGTGATCCCCTTTGTAGTAACCGTGGGCTTGGCCGTGTCCCTGGTGGAGGCCTTCTGGATATTGCCGTCGCACGTTATGTCGCTGCGCGGCAACTCTGCGGGCACGCCACGCCGCCCAGCAACGCCCAGAAACAGCGCCCGGGCGCGCTGGACGCATCGCATTCGTATTCGTTACACCAAAATGCTGTGCTACGTGATGCGGCGTCCCGTGCGCTTTCTCAGTGCTGGCGCCCTGGCGTTTCTGCTGGCACTCGCTCTTGTGGTGTCGGGCCAGATACGCATGGAATTTTTCCTCGCCGATCCCGTGCGGCTGTTTTACGTGAATCTGGACATGCCGGCGGATGCGCCCATCGAGGAAACGCTTCGTCAGGGCCAGTTGCTGGAGCGGGAGGTGCTGGCGCGTCTGGATCCGGAAGAGATTCGCGCGGTCACGGTTAATGCCGGCATCAAATTTACCGATACGGAGGCGCTCTACGGCGATCAGTATGCACAGGTTCAGGTATCGCTGCAGCCAGCCGGGCCGGGCATGCGGGATGTGTATCAGGTCGTCGCTGACATGGAGGCGCCGGTGTTGGCGACGCCGGTGGATGGAGAGGTGAGCTTTACCGTGATTACCGGCGGGCCGCCGACCGCCAAGCCCATCAGCGCCAAGGTTCGCTCCGATGATTTTCAGGAACTGCGCGCTGCTACCGATGCGCTCAAGGAGCTGGTGCGCAGCATTCCCGGCACACGTAACGTCACCGACAACGAGGTGCCCGGCCGGGCCGAACTGGTGCTGGAGGTCGACCACAAGGCGGTGCGCCGGGCGGGGCTGACCCCTGGCGAGGTGGCGCGTCTCATGCGTTTGCACCTGGACGGTGAGGTGGTGGCCTTTTTCCGCGATCGTGGCGAGAAGGTAGAACTGCGCGCGCGGGGGCTGCGGCCAGATCGAAAAGATATTCGCTCGGTATTGAATGACCCGATTGCTCTGCCATCGGGCGGGGTCACCACCTTCGGTGCGCTGACGCGGGAGCGTTTCAGTCGCGGGCGCGGGGCGATTCAGCACTACAACTATCGCCGCGCCCTGACCGTTGAGGCGGACCTTGATCCGAAGGAAAATGACACGCTGGCGGCCAATGAGGCTCTGCTGGAAGGTTGGGAGACGCTGAAGTTGCAGTTTCCCAATACGGACATCGATCTGTCCGGGGAATTGGACGATATCCAGGAAAGTCTGGACGCCATGCTGGGGCTTTTTGTCTTCGGACTGGGCCTGATCTATCTGATTATTGCCACCCAGTTCCGTTCCTATTTTCAGCCTTTCCTGATTCTGGCGACCGTGCCCATGGCTTTCACCGGGGTCGTGTTTGGCCTCTGGATTACGGGCAACCCCTTAAGCCTTTACACGCTCTACGGCGTGATCGCCCTGACCGGCATCGCCGTCAACAGCGCCATCGTACTGATTGACGCCGCCAATGCGCGCATCAAGGCGGGTATGCGGCCACTGCACGCGACGGTCTACGCGGCGCGTCGGCGGGTTATCCCCATTCTGATGACTACCACCACCACCATTGCCGGCCTGTTCTCTCTCGCCGTGGGATTGGGCGGCAAATCCCTAGT
>JABSSV010000157.1 GCA_013213875.1 Lysobacterales bacterium | reverse complement strand
GACCAGCACCTGAGCGGTTTCCAGCGCACTGCGTGCGAGCGCCGTCTGCCAGTGGGTCATGAGGCGCACCTGGCCGGCGGCGGCCAGTACCTGCTGACGGGTCACCGGGTTGCTGATGCGCGCACTTCCGGCCCCGGCCGGCGGGCGGCCGGCGGCGACCGCGCCGGAGCTGACCAGGAGCACCTGCCAGTCCTGCGCCATGAGGGCCGCCACCTGATCGGCCAGCGATGTCAGTACGGACCGGTCCAGCGCGCCGGAGCGATCACACAGCACCTGGCTGCCGACCTTGACGATCAAACGTTGCCGCGGGCTCATGCTTCAGACCACAGGCCTAGAGGCCGAGCTGGCTCGGTCCTTGCTCGTACACGATATCTACCGGGATACCGGCTTCCGCCAGACGGTCCAGGTCCGCCTGCAATTGGGGGCTAACGCCGCCGAGTTGATCGACAAACGCGGCCACCGCGGCGTAGTCGCCATCGCCCTGCAGCATGAGCAGCTCCCTGCTGAGAGCGGCAATGGCGGCCTCGAAGGCGTCGCGATTAACCCGGTATTTCCCGCTCTCGGGATCGCGGCTGAAGGCACCGGCGGCGTAGAAATAGTTGAAGCGGATCATATTGGCACGGCCATGGGCGCTGGAGGCGCCAAAGCGCACGGAACGGAAAATGCCCGCCATAAAGGTCACATAGTCGTCCATGAGCTCGCCGTCGGTGATTTCACCCATGTCGCGCAGTCTCTGCACCATGTATATGCCGAGAATATCGGCCTTGCCTTCTTCCAGGGCGGAGGCATGCTCCTTCAGCGCCGTGCGTACCGGGCCGGCACCGCTGATGGTGTTCTTAATGCCCAGCCCATGCGCCACTTCGTGGAACATGGTGTTGCCGAAGAAGGCGTCGAAGGTGATGTGCTGGCGTTGGTCAGCGGCAATCAGCTCATCGGCAATGGGCAGAAGAATCTTGTCAAACTTCGCGCGCATGGCATTTTTTAACTGCAGCCGACGCGTGCCCTTGGCCAGCTGTACCTGCTCGTCGTTGGGCAGGTTGATGGCGATGGTTTTGGAGCCGGAATTGGCATCGCCGGCCACATAAAGTACGTCGTAGGCATTCAGATCGGCGTCGGAACCGGGCATTTCAGCCCGGTAAATTTCCGCTACCGGCAGGCCACGCTGCAGTTCCGGCATGAACTGGGCAAAATGCGCCAGTCGCTCGCTCCAGGCCAGGTCCTTGAGCAGGACAAAAGTCTCGAAGGCGGTGCGATAGCCAAACAGCGCATCCTGATAGTTTTCGATCGGGCCGATGACCAGCTCAATCGGGTTGCTTTTCATATCCATCCAGGCCAGATCGGAAGCCTGATACTCATCGCTGAGCAGGGCTTCTGCGCGCAGGCGCAGATAGCTCGCAAACTGCGGGTCCTCGGCCAGATCGGCCGCCTCGCGCAGCAGGGCCGCCAGCTTCTGCAGGGGTTCCGCATAGGCCTGGGAGTAGGGCACCAGGGTCAGGTCGCCGGCCGCATCGCGACGTACCAGGCTGTAGAGCCCGTCCTTGCCCTCCTGATCCCAGGCCTCGAATTCCTCCCGGGTCATATCCTGAGGGTAGAAGCGCGCTCCCGGCGGCCTCTGGCCGTAGCCATCCAGGAACGGCGCGTCACCGTCCAGCCGGTCCCAGGGTCCATAGTTGATTTCTGCGAAGCGACGGATCCGGGGATCTTCAATGCGCGTCAGCAGCGCCTCTTTGTCGCCCCAGACCTGCTGCCAGAACAGCCCATCGGTGATGTCTGCAGCTTCGATCAATAGCCGCACCATGTCCTGTTGTGCGGCGCTCAGTCCCGCAAGGTCCGCGGTCAGTGCGACCGGCGTGTAGATATCAAAGCGGTCCATGGCTGGCGCCTTGCTGGCAGGCGCCGGTGCAGGCGCGGCGGTAGCCGGAGTGGTTACCGGTGCGGTTTCCTGGCTGCAGGCTGTCAGTAGCAGGGCGCTGAGCGCGGTGGCAAGTAGTGGGCGGGCTGTTGTCATCATCGTAGGCAGTCTCTGGCCCCATGGGCACGTTAGCGTCAAGGCGCTATCTTGCCATGGAATTCCGCGCCGTAAGACCCCATTTAGCCCCGCAACCGTTATAATCGCCGGCCCTGTCCGGCCCAGAGACCGAGACCATGCCTATTTATGAATACCGCTGCCAGCAGTGCGGCCATGAACTGGAAAAGCTGCAGCGCATGAGTGACGACCCGCTGACCGACTGTCCTGCCTGTGGAGAGGCGGGTTTGAAGCGTCTGATTTCGGCGGCGGCGTTCCGGCTCAAGGGCAGTGGCTGGTACGAAACCGACTTTAAGTCCGGCAACAAGCGTAACCTGGCGGACGGCGGTAAAGGGGACAGCAAGGCCTCTGACAAGAAGGCCAAGGACAGCAGCAAAGATAAGAGCGCGCCGGCCAGCAAAAAGACGGCCAGCGCCGGTAACTCGGGCAACAGTGCCTGATTCAGGAGATTCGTGATGCGAACGCACCTCTGCGGTGAACTAAACCAGGAACTGGCAGGCCACAGCGTGACCCTATGCGGCTGGGTGCATGCCCGCCGGGATCTCGGTGGTCTGATCTTTCTCAGCCTGCGTGATCGTGCCGGTCTGGTACAGGTGGTGGTTGAGCCGGACAGCCCGGCTTTTGCCGAAGCTGAAAAGCTGCGTAACGAGTACTGCGTGCGTGTGCGCGGTGAGGTGCGTGAACGGCCCGAAAGCCAGTGGAACGACGATATGGCAACGGGCCGGATAGAGCTGGTGGCGCTGGAGGTGGAGTTGCTGAACGCATCGGCACCGCTGCCGCTGCTGATGACGGAAGAGGACGGCGAGGAGATTCGTCTCAAGTACCGTTATCTGGACCTGCGTCGCCCGCGCATGCAGCACAATATGCGCATTCGCGCGGCCCTGAATCGGGCCATTCGCCAGCACCTCGACGGGACCGGCTTCGCGGAGTTTGAAACGCCCATCCTGACCCGGGCCACGCCGGAAGGTGCGCGCGACTACCTGGTGCCCTCGCGCGTCCATGGCGGCCAGTTTTATGCCTTGCCCCAGTCGCCACAGCTGTTCAAGCAGCTGTTGATGATGGCGGGCATGGACCGCTACTACCAGATTGCGCGCTGTTTCCGTGATGAGGACCTGCGTGCGGACCGGCAGCCGGAATTCACCCAGCTGGATCTGGAAATGTCCTTTGTGGAAGAGCAGGACGTGCAGGACTTGGCGGAAGAATTGATTCGCGCTGTGTTTCAGGACGTGCTGGACGTCTCCCTTACGGCGCCTTTCCCGCGCTTAAGCTGGCGCGAAGCCATGGAGCGCTACGGTTCGGACAAACCGGATTTGCGCCTGCCCTTGAGCCTGGTCAGCGTGGACGAGCACGTGGCCCATGTGGATTTCAAGGTGTTTGCCGGTCCGGCACAAACGGAAGGGCAACGCGTTGCGGCCCTGCGCCTGCCTGCCGCGGCCTCTCTGTCACGCAAGCAGATCGATGGCTACACGGAGTTTGTCGGGCGCTACGGTGCCCGTGGCCTGGCCTGGATCAAAGTGAACGATGCGGCCGCCGGTCTGGCCGGCTTGCAGTCCCCCATCGCCAAGTTTCTCGACGCGGCGGCCTGGGACGGCATCCGTACTGCGACCGGTGCCGAGGATGGCGACCTGCTGCTGTTCGGTGCCGGCGACTGGCTGGTAACCAGTACCTTCATGGGGCATCTGCTGGTCAAGGCTGGCCACGAACTGGGGCTTGCCAACTGCGACTGGGCGCCGCTGTGGGTGACCGACTTCCCCATGTTCGAATGGGACGCAGATGCCGATCGCTACCTGGCCATGCACCACCCCTTCACGGCGCCGCGGGAGGATGATGCGCAGGCGTTGCGGGCCGACCCGGGCGGCAGCGTCTCGCGGGGCTATGACATGGTACTTAATGGCGCAGAAATTGGCGGCGGCTCCATTCGTATTCATCGACAGGACATGCAGCAGGCCGTGTTTGACCTGTTGGGCATCGGTAGCGATGAGGCGCAGGACAAGTTCGGCTTCCTGCTGGAGGCGCTGCGTTACGGCTGCCCACCGCATGGGGGCATTGCCTTCGGCCTGGATCGCATAGCCGCCCTGATGGCGGGTGAAGAGTCCATTCGGGACGTCATTGCCTTTCCCAAGACCACTACGGCCCAGTGTCTGCTGACCGATGCGCCCTCGGCGGTTCCGGAAACCGCCATGGATGAGCTGGGCATCGCCCTGAAGCCCCGCGGCTAAAGCGTCCGTGCTGCGCCCGCGCGCTATCCGGCGCGCTGGCGGCCGCTGCATGTTCATGAGCGGCCAATTGATTTATGCTTTGCCGGTCATTATCCGGAGCAAACCCCCATGCATAACGCCCTCAGAATGCTCTGCAGCGCCTGCGCGCTGCTGCTACTGGCCCCGGTGGAGGCTGCGCCTCCGGAGCCCATGCCCATCGAATTTTTCGCGTCGCCCAGCAAGTTCGGAGTGGCGCGCCTGTCGCCGGATGGCAAG
>JABSSV010000156.1 GCA_013213875.1 Lysobacterales bacterium | reverse complement strand
TGCCGCAAGCAGGACCCGGCCTGACTTCATCGGAGACACGATTTCGCCTATGATGCTGGCTCCTCGCGGGTGCCCCCGCGCCGGTCCGGGCGCAGCCCTGACACTGAATACAGGAACCGAACACTATGAAATTGAAGACGCTCTACGTTGCCGTACTCGCGGCAACTACGCTCGCCGCCTGTGGCGGCGGTGAATCCGAAACGGCCGCCGCGCCAGAGCTTGATACGGTTATCGAGACCGTCGCCGCAACACCGGCTGCCGACGACATGGTGGTGACCGAGGCTGAATTGGCTGGCAATCCCTTCCTGCAGACCTGGGACACGCCCTTTGGCATCCCGCCATTTGCCGCGATTTCTGATGACGACTTCATGCCCGCCTTCAAGCAGGGCGTGCTCGACATGCGCGCCGAAGTGGCGGCCATTGCAGATAATCCGGAAGCACCGACCTTCGAAAATACGATCCTTGCCCTGGAAGAGACGGGTGATCTGATCACCCGCGTAGGTCTGGTCTTCTCACCGTTGACCGGTACGGAACTGAATGACAAAAAGCGCGAGCTGCAGTCGGAAATCTATCCCATGTGGACCCGTGAATCCGACAAGATCAACCTGAACGAGCAGCTCTGGCAGCGGGTTGAGACCCTCTATGAGCAGCGCGATAGCCTGAACCTGGACGAGCAGGACGCGCGCCTGCTGGAACTGACGCACCGCCGCTTTGTGCGTTCCGGCGCGGCCCAGGATGAGGACACGAAGGCCAAGGTCAAGGCCATCAATGAGGAACTCTCAAGCCTGACCACGAGCTTTGGGCAGAACCTGCTCACATCCACCAAGGCCTTCACGATTGAGATCACTGACGAGGCCGATACGGCCGGCCTGGCCGACAACTTCAAGGCCAGCATCTGGGATGAGGACAAGCAGGCCTGGGTGATCACGCTGGACCGCTCAGTCTATGAGACCTTTATGACCCAATCGGAAAACCGTGAGCTGCGTGAACAGGCGTTCAACGGTTATCGACTGCGGGCCACGGAAGGTGACACGGACAACGGCCCGCTGGCCATCCGGATTGCTCAGCTGCGCGCCGAGCGCGCGGAACTGCTGGGCTACGACTCCCATGCCCAGTACGTACTGGAATACAACATGGCGCGCACGCCCAAAGGAGCCGAGGACTTCCTGCTCCGCGTCTGGCGGCCCGGACTGGCACAGGCCAAGGCCGAGCGGGACGACATGCAGGCCATGATCGGCGATGAATTCACCTTCGCGGGCCACGACTGGTGGCACTACTCGGAAAAGGTACGCGCTGAACGCTATGACCTGGACGTGAATGAGCTTAAGCCCTACTTCGACCTGCAATCCGTGACCGAAGGCGCCTTCATCATGGCCGAGCGCCTGTTTGGAATCACCTTCACGGAGATTGAAGCACCGGTCTGGAATGACGTGGTCACTGCCTACGAGGTGAAAGAAGCCGACGGCTCGCACCTGGGCGTGTTCATGTTCGATATGTATGCCCGGGACTCCAAGCGCGGTGGCGCCTGGATGAACAGCTTCCGCAACGGCTCCAATATCGGTGGCGATTCCATTCGTCCGATTGTGACGAACAACATGAACCTCACCATGCCGCCGGCCGGGGAACCCACGCTGCTGCGCTTCGGCGAGGTGGAAACCCTGTTCCACGAATTTGGGCACGGTTTGCACGGCATCATGACCAAGATCGACTACCCGACCTTCTCCGGTGTGGACGGCCCCCGTGATTACACGGAATTTCCCGCGCAGATTCTGGAGCACTGGACCAGCCAGCCGGAAATGCTGGACCTCTACGCGCGCCACTATGAAACCGGCGAGGTGATCCCGGAGGCACTGGTGGAGCGCATGCTGGAAGCGGCCAATCACAACCAGGGCTTCCAGACCACGGAGTTCATCGCCGCGGCGCTGCTGGACCTGCGCTGGCACATGCTGTCTGCGGAAGAAGCGGCCCAGATCACCGATGCCCGC
>JABSSV010000155.1 GCA_013213875.1 Lysobacterales bacterium | reverse complement strand
TGATCCCCGATCTTGACGAACTCGCGCTGACTATCGAAAAAGCCGTCTACACGCGCTAGCCGATGGCATTGAAATCACCCCAAAGCGTTTGCAGTGCTGCCAGCACCGCGGGACCGGCGCTTTCCGTGCGCAGCACGCGCGGCCCCAGACGAATGGTCTGACAGGCAGCCAGCTTCAGCTGCTGAATCTCCTCCTCTGCAAAACCCCCTTCAGGCCCAACCAGGACCGTAATGGGCCCTGTGGGCGGGCGCAGTTCGCCCAGACTGCTACTGGCCTCCGGCGTGAGCACAAGACGCACAGCGGACGGGTCACTGGCCTGCCACTGGTCCAGCGTTCGCGCCGGCAGCAATTCCGGCACGACTGCGCGTCCGCACTGCTCACAGGCAGCACGCAGGGTTCCCAGCCAGTGCGCCATGCGCCGCTCCAATCGTGCGCCCTGCAGGCGTACCTCCGTGCGCTTGGTAAACAGCGGCTGGATGGCGGTAACACCCAGTTCCGTGGCCTTTTGCACGGCGTAATCCATCCGGTCACCCTTGCCAATGGCCTGGGCCAGCGTGATCTGCAGCTTGGATTCCGGCACGGCTGGCAGGCGAGCATGCAGTGCAATCAGCACCTGGTTTTTGCTGACCAGAGCCAGCGAACCCGCATAATCTGCCCCGTCTCCGTTAAACAGCACCAGCGCATCACCGACGCGCAGCTTGAGCACCCGTTGCACGTAGTGCGCCGCCTGTGCGGGCAGCGCTACTTCTGCCTCCGGCGCCAGCTCCTGAGCAACAAAAAGGCGCGACACCCTCACAGGCCGGCGGCCCGATCGATACCGGCCATGGCCACCTCGGCCATCTGTGCTATTTCGCTTTCATTGATGATGTAGGGCGGCATGAAGTAAACCACGTTGCCAATGGGCCGCAGCAGCACACCATTTTCCAGACCATGTGCATAAACCTGCATGCCACGCCGCTCACGCCAGTCCCAACCCTGCATGGTGTCGCGATCCGCCACCATCTCCATGGCCAGTATCATGCCGGTCTGGCGAATTTCACCCACATTGGGGTGCGACTCCAGGGGCGCGACCGCCTCACGCATAAGGCGTGCCGTGCGCCGGTTATCCTCTAGCACCGGGCTGGCTTCAAACAGCTCCAGCGTCGCCAGGGCCGCCGCGCAAGCCAGTGCATTACCGGTATAGCTATGAGAGTGCAGAAAGCCGCGCATGCTGGTGTATTCGTCATAGAAAGCGTCGTAAACCGCATTCGTGGTCATGACGGCGGACATGGGCAGATAGCCGCCCGTCAGACCCTTGGAGAGGCACATAAAGTCAGGCGTTACACCAGCCTGCTCACAGGCGAAGAGCGTTCCACTCCGACCAAAGCCCACGGCGATTTCATCAGCGATCAGGTGCACACGATGACGATCGCAGAGTGCTCGCAAGCCCGTGATCCAGGACGGCGGATACATGCGCATGCCGCCGGCGCACTGCACCAGCGGTTCGATAATCACCGCGCAGACCTCTCCCGCATGAGCGCGCAGCATGTCGTCCAGGGCCTGCAGTTTCTGGGCGGCGTGTGCGTCCCAGTGTTCCGGATCAATGCCAAAGCAGTCGGGACTGGGCGCCATAAGCGACTCCATCAACAGCGGCTCATAGGCCTCCTTGAACAGGCCCGCATCACCCACCGCCAGCGTGCCCAGCGTCTCGCCATGGTAGCTGCCGGTCAACGTGACAAACCGGCGACGCTGCGTTTCACCGGCATTGCGCCAGTAGTGGAAACTCATTTTCAGGGCGATTTCTACCGCACCGGAGCCACTGTCGGCGTAAAACACCCGATCCAGCCCCGGCGGCGTGAGCGCCACCAACTGCTCCGCCAGCTGCACGGCGGGTTCATGCGTAACGCCGGCCAGAATCACATGCTCCAGCGTTTGCGCCTGACGCGTCACAGCGGCGCTGATGTGCTCATTGGCGTGACCGAAGAGATTTACCCACCAGGAGCTGATCGCGTCGATATAGCGGCCCCCGTCCATGTCCTCCAGCCAGACACCACGGCCGCTGCGAACCGGCAGCAGGGGCAACCACTCGTGGTCTTTCATTTGCGTGGTGGGGTGCCATAGAACGGCCAAGTCGCGCGCGCGGAGGGCGTCGTTTTCCAAGCTCATGGGACTCTCACAGGATGTGCTTCTGGTATCATGACGGCGCCCAAGCAGCCATGCAAGCACACCCCGTCATGCAAGCATTTATCGACACAGCCATCGCCGCCGCCCAGGCTGCCAGCAACCCCATCATGCAGCGCTACCGAGGCGGTTTCGAGGTGGAAATCAAGGCCGATGCCTCACCGGTCACCATCGCAGACCGGGAAGCAGAAACCGTTATCCGCAAGGTGCTGATCGAGGCGTTCCCTGACCACGGCATTTACGGGGAAGAGTTTGGTACGGACCAACCTGATGCGGAATACCTGTGGCTAGTGGATCCCATTGACGGCACCAAAAGTTTCGTGCGCGGCACCGGCATGTTTTCGACCCAGATCGCGCTGATGCACGAAGGTCGCATTGTGCTGGGCGTATCCTCGGCGCCCGCCCATGGTGAACTGGCCTGGGCTGCGCGCGACCGGGGCGCTTGGCTAAACGGTGAGCGTTTGCAGATCGCTGCCACCTCGGCACTGGCCGATACCCACCTGTCGCTGGGCAATATGAATACGCTGGCGCGCGACCGGGATGCCTGGTTGGCGCTGGGCGAGCTCATACCCCGCGTTAACCGGCTGCGCGGCTATGGTGACTATTACCACTATCACTGCCTGGCAGCGGGGCAGCTGGATGCGGTTATCGAGTCGGACGTCAATATTCTGGATATCGCTGCCCTTAGCGTGCTGGTTGAGGAAGCGGGCGGCCGCTTTACGGACCTGCAGGGCCGCGCTCTCGACCTGGAAACCACTTCCGTGCTGGCAGCCACGCAGGCGCTGCACCCGCAGCTGCTGGCGAGCCTGCACCCGGCGGAGATGTCATGAGCAAGCTACCTAAAATTCATGCCCGGCGCGATATCGACCCCAGCAAGATGTTCAGTATCGAACAGCTGGACCTGGAGTTCTCCAATGGCGAACGGCGCCGCTATCAGCGCCTGAAAAGCCGCGGCCTGGGAGCCGTTATCGTGGTGCCGGTGCAGCATGACGGGCAGGTTCTGCTCATTCGTGAATACGCCGCGGGCCTGCATCGCTACGAGCTGGGTCTGGTAAAAGGCCGGCTGGAAGCGGGTGAGGACGTACTGGAAGCGGCCCAGCGGGAATTGCAGGAGGAAGCCGGCGTCGCGGCCAGGGAATTGACCGAGTTGACGGCTCTGAGTCTGGCGCCCGGCTACATGACCCACGTAACCCATGTGGTGCTGGCCCGGGACCTCTACCCGAGTCGTCTGGCCGGCGACGAGCCGGAAGAGCTGGAAGTGCTGCCCTGGCCTCTGGAGCAACTGCATGAGCTGGTACAAAGACCTGACTGCACGGAAGGGCGTAGCATCGCAGCGCTCTATATCGCGCGCGACCACCTACTGAAAAACGCCTAGGAAAAACCGACATGGCTCTCGATTTGAATGCCCTGGCGCACGACTGCGTCGCCATCGCCCGACGCGCCGGCAGCGCCATCCTGACCATCTATGAGCAGGATTTTGAGGTCATTAGCAAAGCCGATGACTCACCGCTGACGCAGGCCGATCTGGCCAGCCATCGCGTGATTGTGAAAGCGCTGGGCGAACTCACGCCCGAGATACCCGTGCTGTCCGAAGAATCAGGTCATATCAGCGATGAGGAGCGCCTGAGCTGGTCG
>JABSSV010000154.1 GCA_013213875.1 Lysobacterales bacterium | reverse complement strand
CTGTGGGGGGTTAAAGGAGAAACCAGCATGGCCCATCAATATTTTTTACGCGCGGTGGTCTTGTGCTGCTGTCTGCTGCCGGCGGTGCACCTGCTTGCGGATCTGAGCACTGCCGCTGCCGACTTTAGCCGCTATGCGGAGCAGACGTCCTTTGAGCTGTCCGATGGCCGGGCAGCGGAGCGGCAGATCGCGGAGGCGTTCGATCAGCGGTTTGCCGATCAGTTAAATCCCGAGTCTCTGGCGGGCGCGGATGACGAGGCGCTCATGGCACTGTTCGAGGCGCTGGAAACGCTCCAGTTCTGGGTGCCCAGCCGGGAGGCCCTGGGCTGGCAAAAGCAGGTATTGCTGGCGTTGGAGAAAAAGGCGGGCGCAGCGCCTCAGCACTATGCGGCGCTGCAGAAAGCCATGATTCGTCTGCGGGAATTTCCCGAGGCACGTGCCTATGGGCAGCGCTATGAAGCCTTGGACCTGGCACCCGTTCCCCGCGCCCGACCCTTGGCTTCGGAACAGCCAGGCTCGCGCTACTGGACGGTCAGCGAGGGCGGTGCGGCATTGATCCAGATGCGCGCATCGCCGGGTCCGGGTGAGATCCGTGTCGTGGTCGCCTTTCATCCCAGCTGCCGCTTTTCTCGCCAGGCCTGGCTGACGCTGGCGGCGGATGAGGACCTGAGTCGCTCGGACTTTTTCGCGCACAGTTTATGGCTGATCCCACCCAGCGACCGGTTTCTGTCCGGGCAGGAGCTTGCCAGTGACATGTTGGAACCGCCTCTGAACTGGGCCTATGCCCACTCAAAAACCGATTGGCCGCAGGTGGATCTAGGCCAGGTGCCAACCCTTCAGGTGTTTGATGCGGCTGGCCAGTTGCTGGGCAGGATGACCGGTTGGCCTGTGGAGCCGGAGCGACAGCGGGATCAGTTACAGGAGCTGAAGCAATTGCTCCGCACGGCCGGCCAGCTTTAGCGCGCGCCACACGCCTAGAGCCGGTTGGCTGGCGCCCGGGGCCGATTCTGACCTGTCTCATGGGCGAGTCGCCGGTGTCGGATACCATCAAGGGACCGCAGGGTCCCGGCCTATGGTCCAGTAAAAGCTGGCGCACAGTTTGCGGCCGGTTTGCGGCCGGGTCATGATGCGTTTATGGAACCTGAGCTGCCTTTTGCGGTCGCAGCAGGATAGCGGCCGGCGGCGCTGTGGCTCTGGCCCGAAAGGAGGAGTCTGCTATGCCCCGATGTCTGTCTGCGCTGGCCACGCTGGCGCTGCTGTTTAGCGTCCCTACGCACGGTAAAACCATTGATGCAACGCTTTCCGGTAGCTGGTTTAACGCCGCCCAGAGTGGGCATGGTCTGTCCGTTGAGTATCTGGACAGGCACCGCACCGCCATCTACTGGTATGTCTACAGCCCGGACCGGGAGCCCATCTTTCTCACCATTGCAGCCCAAAATGACGGTGCACGGACCAGCGGCATCGCCACCATTCAGAACGGGATGGCCTTTGGAGAGTTTAATGCTGAGGACGTGGGCCGGAGCGAGTGGGGCACGGTCTCCATTACCTACCACAGCTGCGATTCGCTGACCCTGGAATACGATTCCGTTTTTGCCGATTACGGTTCCGGTGCCATCGAGATGCAACGCCTGCTGGAGGTGCCCGGCGTGAAGTGCACCGATGCGCCCTATCACGGACGCTACCGCACAGAAACGGGCTATCAGGGCCCGACGGATACGCAACGACTGGGCGGTGAGATGGCGCTTTTTGAGGCGGGTGTGGCGGTCTGGCATGTGGACCGTCATGGCGAGATCGACGTCGGCCTGGGGGAATGGTCGGGCCGTGGGGATGCGGACCTGCAGATTAACGGCAGCGAATACACGCCTACGGGTGAGGTCGCGGATGTCAGCCT
>JABSSV010000153.1 GCA_013213875.1 Lysobacterales bacterium | reverse complement strand
GCCCGGCAGGCTGTGAATGCAGCGCGCTTCGGCCTTGCTCAACGCTGCCCTGACCGCTATGGTACCGGGTGCCGCGCTGACCCCTCCCTTGGCTGACCGCGGCGGGCGGTGCTCACCGGTATGCTGCTGAACCACTTGCTACCCCGCTTCTCCCTGTCCGGAGCCTTTGGCTACCCCTAAACGGCGGCGGATCAGATCATCCCCCGTAGGCACGCAGCACAGGCGTAAACTGGACTCTGGACGCGAATCGAACCGAGGCTCTCACCGGGCCCGGCCTGGCGGCCTATACTGACATTGAACTGAACACTTCTCGCCACCTTTGCCGTGTTCGCGTTACCCTGTTGAGAAATAGTTTTTACAACCCTGCGCCTCCGCGTCAGGCCGTTGCATGGAGCGTGTTAATGAACGCATATCGTTGTCTTCGATTCGTCGTTTTATTGGTTTTTGTCAACGCACTTTTCGTCTCCGGGACGGCTTTTTCCCGAGAACGGGCCGCGCAGAACCCGCTGGCGACGCTCAATGCCAAGGAAGTGCAGCTGCGTATGCCCGGGCGGCGCGCCATGACGCTAACCGTGCAACAGAGTGAGCAGCATGCCAACGGTGATCGGAGCGTACACGCGATCAGCAGCGACGGTAACTGGCAGCTACAGGCCACGCTCGGCAGCGCGGGCAGCTTCGGCATGCTGCACGGTAAGGGCAGCGATTGGCTACTGGGCACGGACCGGGACGGCTTCTGGGTGCAGTCAATTCCTAGCAGCGGCGTGAGCATCAACAGCTGTGGCATGAGCGGAACACACAAGCACACGATTGCAACGGGCAGCCCGCAGAAAGACGCAGCTGCAAGCGCCGCCATGCGCACGGTGATCGACGTGATGCTGGTCTACAACCAGGCCATGCGCGAACGCTATCCGGGTCAGTTGCTGGACACGCGCTTCAACCATCTGATCGCCATCGGCAATCAGACCTTCGCAAATTCAGGCCTCGATCTGGCCATGCGACTGGTTGGCACAGACTTCTATGACTATCCCAATAACAACAGCAATTTCGACTTCCGCAACGATCTGTCCCAGGCGCTTGCTGGCAACAGCGTGCCATCTCTGCAGGGACTGGCCTTCCGGCGGGATCAGCTCGGTGCGGACCTGGTGATTGGCCTACGCCCGCATGACATTCTGACCCGTGGCAGCTGCGGCATTGCCTTTTTTCCCGGCAATGATGCCTCTATCGGGGTCAATGTGGTCTCAGACGGCGTGAGCAGCTGGTCTTTCTGCCTCGATGACG
The DNA here is from genome assembly GCA_013213875.1 of Lysobacterales bacterium. Taxonomy (GTDB): domain Bacteria; phylum Pseudomonadota; class Gammaproteobacteria; order Xanthomonadales; family SZUA-36; genus Marinihelvus. The sequence goes on along the minus strand of JABSSV010000153.1, from coordinate 492 downwards.
TTCTCACCCATGAGGTGGGGCACAATCTGGGCGCCACCCATCAGCTGGGTGCGGGCGGTGGCGTGGTAGATCCCCGCGGCTCCGCCTTTGTGCAGCTGGGACGCTTTACCACGGTCATGGGCAGCTTTGGAACCGGGCGGGATGACCGCTTCCGAGGCCTCGCCATGTTTTCCAATCCGGACCTCAATTGTGGTGGGGAGCCCTGCGGTAACCGCCAAGATGGAGACAACCGGCGGGTCATGGAACGGTTTATGGGTGAGGTAGCGGCCTACCGAACCGCACGTGGCGGCCGACCGCTTCCGCCCACCTTCAGCCGCAGCGACAGCGATAGCGACGCAGACGGCGTCAATGACTGGGAAGACGCGCTGCCCTTCAACAGCGACGAGCAACAGGATACGGACCGGGATGGTACCGGCGATCGTGCTGATGCCTTTCCCAATGATCCGGCGGAACAGACCGACACGGATGAGGACGGCATCGGCAACACCCGTG
>JABSSV010000152.1 GCA_013213875.1 Lysobacterales bacterium | reverse complement strand
TGGGCGCGGCCCTGTCGCAACTGCAGCGCCAATCGCTCCAGCCGCATGTCGGCGCGCTGGGCATCGCTGCTTTCATCGGCCAGATCATCAACATAGCGGCAGAAGGCGTACAGGCGCGCACAGCGCAAGGTCATGGCCGGTGACATGAGCTTGCTGGCGAAATGAAAGGTCCGACCGTGACGCGCGAGCACCTGTTCCGGAGCGTCGCTCGCTTCCAGAGCGCCGGTGTCAACTTTGAACGAAACCGTGTCCATTAGCGTCAGGCCACCAGGCGAGGCGCCCGTTGCGCCTTGCGGGTTTGCCACCGTCCCGCGGGGCTGTCGGGTACCAGCTGCTCAAGCACACGGGCTGAGCACAGGACCCCGGGCATGCCGGCGCCGGGGTGCGTGCCAGCACCTACCAGGAACAGCTGTTTTACGCCCTCGGAGCGGTTGTGGAAGCGGAACCAGGCGGATTGACGAAACAGCGGCGCCACGGAAAATCCCGCACCCTGTTCGCTGAGATAGTCCTGTTTAAAATCCTCCGGCGTCATAAAGAAATCGGCCGTCATATGTTTGCGGAGATCCGGCAACATGGTTGCCTCGAGCGCACTCACAATGCGTTCCTGCAGCGCCGGCCCTTCCGTGCTCCAGTCTACGTTTCCCTGCAGATTCGGTACCGGTGCGAGCACGTAGAAGGAATCGCAGCCCGCAGGGGCGAAGCTGTCATCGGTGGCCGTGGGGCGATGCAAATAAAGTGAGAAATCATCGGCCAGTACTTTCTTGTCAAAGATATCCCGCAGCAGCGACTGGTAGCGTTGGCCCAGCCAGATCGTGTGATGCGCCACGTCGTCGTAGCGCTTGCGGGTGCCAAAAAAGAGCACAAACAGGCCCATGGAATAGGCGGCCGCTTTGCGCTTGCTGCGCAGCATGAGTGGTTGTTCGGACTCCGGCAGCATGTGGCGGTAGAGGTAGGCGGGATCTACATTGGAAACCACCAGATCCGCATGCAGCTGCCGTCCGTCCGCCAGCGCAGCGCCGATGGCGGTGCCGTTGCGGGTCAGTATCCGGTCGACGGTGCAGTTCAGTTCTACCTCGATGCCCACCTCTTCCATCAAACGCCCCAGGGCCTCGACCAGCGCGCCGGTGCCGCCCATGGCGAAATGAATGCCCCAGCGGCGTTCCAGAAAGTGGATGAGGTTGTAAATGCTGGTGGTCTGGAACGGGTTGCCGCCCACCAGCAAGGGTTGCATGGAGAAGGCTTGCCGCATGCGCTCATCTTTCAGGTGCCGTGCGACCAGATCCCAGACGGTACGGTCTGCACGCAGTCGGAGCAGGTGCGGGATTTGCTTCAACATGGTTCCAAAGCGATGGAACGGCCGATCACTCAACTGGGTAAAGCCCACATCGAATATGGCCTCCGACTGGGCCAGCAGGCGCCGGTAGCCGTCTGCATCGTCCGGATTGAAGCGGGCAATCTCGGCACAGGTCTCTTCCGTGGTGCCGCCATAATTGAAGGTGCTGCCGTCGGCAAAACGAAAGCGGTACCAGGGGTCCAGCGGTCGGAAAGATACGTAATCCTCGCGCCGGCGATCGAACAGT
>JABSSV010000151.1 GCA_013213875.1 Lysobacterales bacterium | reverse complement strand
GCCAATTTGCCGCGCACGGATGCGGGCATGGTCGATTTTGATCAGGACTTTTTCGGTCGCGAGACCTTTCTTACCGTTTCCGGACAGCTCAACGTCGAGGCCTATTGCCTGGCCATGAGCAATGTCTATACCTTCGGCCCCACCTTCCGCGCAGAAAATTCGAATACCACGCGGCATCTGGCCGAGTTCTGGATGGTGGAACCGGAAATTGCCTTTGCGGACCTGAACGATCTGGCCGATCTGGCCGAGGACTTTCTGAAATATATTTTCCGTGCCGTGCTGGATGAGTGCGCCGATGACATGGCCTTTTTCGCCCAGCGCATTGAGCCCACCGCCATCACCCGCCTCGAAGCGGTCGCTGATGCCCCTTTCAAGCGCATCGACTACCAGGAGGCCATCGAGATTCTGCAGGCTTCCGGCAAGCGCTTTGATTTCCCGGCCGAATGGGGCCTGGACCTGCAAACAGAACACGAGCGCTATCTGACCGAAGAGCACTTCCAGGCGCCGGTTATCGTCAAAAACTACCCAACGGAGATCAAGGCCTTCTACATGCGCCTGAGTGACGACGGCAAAACCGTGGCCGCCATGGATGTGCTGGCGCCAGGCATTGGCGAAATTATTGGCGGCGCCCAGCGCGAAGAACGGCTGGAGGTGCTGGAACGGCGCATGGATGAGTTGCAGCTGGATAAGGACAGCTACAGCTGGTATCTGGATTTGCGCCGCTATGGCACCGTACCGCACGCCGGCTTCGGACTCGGCTTTGAACGGCTGGTGAGCTACGTGACGGGCATGGCCAATATCCGTGATGCGATTCCCTTCCCGCGCGTACCCGGCCGCGCTGATTTTTAAATCGGCAACTGTCAGTGATGGATGCACCGTTCAATTTCATGGCCTGGATAGAGGCCAACCGGGAATTGCTGAAGCCACCGGTTGGCAACAAGGTGATCTGGCAGGACGGCGCGTTCATCTGCATGGTGGTGGGCGGGCCCAACCGGCGCAGCGACTTTCACGTCGAGGACGGCCCCGAATTCTTCTATCAGATCGAAGGTGACATGCTGCTGCGCGTTGTGGAAGACGGACAAATGCGGGACATCACCATTCGCGAGGGAGACATTTTCCTGCTTCCTCCGCGCATACCGCACTCACCGCAACGCTTTGAGGGCACGGTGGGCCTGGTGATTGAACGGCAGCGCAACCCGGGCGAACGCGATGGTTTGCAATGGTACTGCGACGCCTGCGGACACAAACTGTATGAGGAATTTTTCGAACTGAAGGATATTGAGACCCAGTTCCCGCCCGTATTCGAGCGCTTCTACAGCGATGAGCGCAAACGCACCTGCACACGCTGTGGCCATCTGAATCCCGCCCCGGGGCAAACCGGGTAGCTTGCCAACACCTCCGCATCGGCTCCGTGCCCTACTGGGGGCGGGACCTTAGCCCGACCATCGGCCCGCATGGCACAGCCACGGCGCCCGAATGAAAAGCCCTAAGCATCCCGATCGGGCGGTAAGCCGCCTCCCTGTGAGCGTCTGAAACGCAAAAAAAAGCGGCTGGAACATCGTCCGTGATGTTCCTAGCCGCCCTGCGGACGTGTCGCCACCCGCTAAAAGCCTCCTTGCTAAGAGGTAAAAGCGATTCCATTCGCTTCGCAGTTCCTTCTGCTAAACGGCAGTTCCTTCTGCCGTAGGGAGGAGCGATCCGTGCTCTTCCCCAACCTCCTTGCGAACAAGTATAGACACTTTTGTCTAAATGCACAAGTGTCTATTTGCGTTTTTGTCTAAAAAGTTTTTTGGCTAAAAACATATATGGCTATAGACTCTGGTGGCTAGATAGTGATAAAGTCAATGACATAGGAGCCCTTCGAGTGGTAGTTAGTTAAATACCAAGGACAAATGGAGAAATTTTTCGGAGATCGAATGTAAAAATTGAAAGTGCTTCAATTCGCACTTTCTTTACGGAGCGAGCCAAGCGCTGAATCGACCACAGTCGGCATATACCGGCTTGTGCTGACAAAGCGGAAACGTTCACTCCTTATCTAGGGCGTGCAAAGTAACGCCCATGTCATCCGGACAGGAAGTTCCTGGATGTGACCAATGCGCTTGTGACTGACCCACTCCTATTGAGTGTTACGGTCCGGGGCCCGATGGAACGGGGCCAGAGCGCTTGCCGTGATTCTGCTGG
>JABSSV010000150.1 GCA_013213875.1 Lysobacterales bacterium | reverse complement strand
GCGTGCACTGGCCACCCCGGGCACGTTGTTCAGGGCTGCCACCAGTTCCTCGCAGGGATTGACCTGCCATTCCTCGCCCAGCTGCATGCGCGCCACGGCCCGCTGGATGCGGTAGCTCAGATAGACGGAACCCACGCCACTGCGGTAGGGCGCAAAAGCCGCACGCAGTTCGTCAGACAGCTCCGGCTGCGGGCCGTGAACCTGAATCGCCACGCCGCGGGCGAAGCGGCTTTTGGCAGCACCGAGCGCCATGACCTTACTGGCGGTCATGCGATGGCCACCATTGAAGTCATCCACGGAGACCTTGCCCTCCACCACGATCATTTCGTCCTTGCTCAAAAGGTCCGCGTAGAGCGTAAAGGCCTCATCATAGAGCGCCACATCCATGCGCCCCGTATGATCTTCGATGGTGACAAATACGCGCCGGTTGGCCCGACGGATGGCGCAGACCAGGCCCGCCAGGGTCATGGGTACGCTCGCCCGGCGCTTGCCTTCCCCCTGAGGTACCAGCTTGTCCAGTCGGCCTAGGGCGGCGGTGGTGAAGCGTTTCGTGTCGGGTCGGTGCACCAGCGCCGGGTGGCCGGTGAGAAACAACCCGAGCGCTTCCTTTTCAGCCTGTAGCTGTTGCAGTTCGGCCCAGGCCGGCCGGTCGGGAATATCGATGCTGATGGGCACCGCGTCACCGCTGCTGTTGCCGAACATGTCGCTCTGACCGGCTTCCTTGTCGCGCTGGGACTGTTCGGCTGCCTGCAGCACCGTTTCCAGCGCGCCGAACATGCGGGCCCGGTTGCCGTCCTCATCTAGCGTGTCCATGGCGCCGGAGCGGATCAGCGTTTCCAGCGCCCGCTTATTGACCTTTTGCAGGTCCACACGTACGCAGAAATCGGCCAGGCTGCGGTAGGGGCCATGGGCTTCGCGTTCTTCCAACAAGCTCTCGATGGCGCCCTTGCCCAGCCCCTTGAGGGCGCCCAGGCCATAGCGGATCGTGCCGCTTTCCACGGCCGTGAAATGATAGACGGAGCGGTTGATATCCGGCGTCAGCAGTTCCAGCTGCATGTGACGGCATTCGGCGATCATATCGCCCACCTTGTCCGTATTGTCCATGTCGGCGGACAGCACGGCGGCCATAAAGGGCGCGGGGTAGTGGGCTTTCAAATAGGCCGTATGGTAGGAGATGAGAGCATAGGCGGCAGAGTGGGACTTGTTGAATCCATAGCCGGCAAAGGTCTCCATCTGATCGAAAATGAAGTTCGCTTTGTCCTCCGGAATATCCCGGGCCACGGATCCGTCAACAAAGATCTTCCGCTGCTTGGCCATCTCCTCGGGTTTTTTCTTGCCCATGGCCCGGCGCAGGATATCCGCGTCGCCCAGCGAATAGCCGGCCAGTTCCTGGGCGATCTGCATGACCTGTTCCTGATACAAAATCACCCCATTGGTCGGCTTGAGGATGTGCTCAACCTTGGGGTGCGGGTAACTCACCGGTTTGCGGCCATGCTTACAGTCGATATAGGTATCGACCATGCCCGACTCCAGCGGACCGGGGCGGAACAGGGCCACCAGCGCGACAATTTCGTCAAAACTGTCCGGCCGCAGCTTGCGAATCAGGTCTTTCATACCGCGGGATTCCAACTGGAATACGGCGGTGGTCTGGCAGGCCTGGAGCAGGGCGAAGCTGCGCGCATCGTCCATGGGCAGTGTTTCGAGATCCAACGGCTCCTGTCCGGCTTCCTGGCGCAGTTGATCAATGGTTTTGAGCGCCCAGTCGATGATGGTGAGCGTGCGCAGGCCCAGAAAGTCGAATTTCACCAGGCCTACCGATTCCACATCGTCCTTGTCGAACTGGGTGACCATGCCACCACCACCGGCCTCACAGAACAGGGGCGTGAAGTCCGTGAGCGCAGACGGTGCAATGACCACACCACCGGCATGCTTGCCCGCGTTCCGGGTCAGTCCTTCCAGGGCCCGGGCCAGGTCCAGAACCGCGCGCGTGTCCTCTTCCTCTTCAT
>JABSSV010000015.1 GCA_013213875.1 Lysobacterales bacterium | reverse complement strand
CAACCTTAACGACGATGGATTGTCACCAGAAGCACTGCTGGTGCGGGACACGCTGATTCGTCAGGGGCTGGAGACGCCCATGCGCGACAACGGCTTGTCGCCGGAAGAAAAGTATGACCGCATCCGCGATCTGATGCGTGATGTGGTTGAGACGCTGGGTCTCGACCTGTCGGACGATAGCCTGACGGAAACACCGCACCGCATTGCGAAGATGTATGTGCATGAGATTTTTTCCGGCCTCGACTACACCAACTTCCCCAAGCTGTCGCTGATCGATAACAAGATGGGCGCAGACGAGATGGTAAAAATTCGCGACATCGACCTTACCAGTACCTGCGAGCATCATTTTGTAACCATCGATGGTACCGCCAAGGTGGCCTACATTCCGGGTGAGCGCATTATCGGCCTCTCCAAGATCAACCGTATTGTGCAGTTTTTTGGTCAGCGGCCGCAGGTGCAGGAACGCCTCACGCGGCAAATCCTGGTCGCGCTGCAGGCACTGTTGGGCACGGATGATGTGGCGGTCAGCATCGAGGCCACGCATTACTGCGTGAAATCTCGGGGCATCAAGGACAGCAATTCCCAGACCAGCACCACGGCCCTGGGCGGCTGCTTCCGCGAGAACATCCACACGCGCGCGGAGTTTCTCAACCCGTGAGCAGTGCGGCGCCCATCCTGATTACCGGGGTGGGCAAGCGCGCCGGACTCCACCTGGCCCAGACCTTTCTGGGCCGGGGTCAGCCTGTTATTGGCACCTTTCGTAGCGATCGGCCAGCGCTGGCAGGCCTGCGCGAGGCCGGTGCGACTTTGCTGCGCTGTGACTTTTCCAACGATCAGGAACTGCAGGAACTGCCGGCGCTTATCGGCGCCGAAACCACGCGGTTACGGGCCATCATCCACAACGCATCGGACTGGGTGGCTGAAGGCGGCGAGGTCGCCCCTGCCACCGTGTTCCAGCGCATGATGCGGGTCCATGCGGAAGCACCCTACCTGCTCAATCTGGCGCTGACGCCGCTGCTGGAGGCGCAGGCCCCGGCCGCTGCCGACATCATCCATTTGGGCGATTACGTCAGCGCGCGCGGCAGCCGCAAGCACATCGCCTACGCCGCCAGCAAAGCGGCGCAGGACAACCTGACCCTGTCTTTTGCGGCGCGCCTCGCACCCGCCGTCAAGGTCAATAGCATCGCGCCGGCCCTGATCGCCTTTAACGAGCATGATGGTGAGGCCTATCGGGCAAAAGCCTTGACCAAGAGCCTGCTGCAGCGGGAAGGCGGCTGGGAAGAGCTACAACATCAGGTCGACTATCTGCTCAACAGCCGCTACGTCACGGGACGCATCATCGCCATGGATGGTGGTCGCCATCTGGTCTAGCCTGCTGCAAGGCAGACACGCATCACGCACAATAGGGACAAGCATGTCATCGGAAGCGCCTCTACTGGCCATGAATGAACCCAAGCGGAAATCCGTCGCGCAAGTGCAGGAACTGCCCGCGCGCGTGCCCGGGCCTTTGCCCGGCGCACATCCCGAGGTGCGCATCGGAAAAACCGGCGTACTGCTGGTGAATTTGGGCACGCCGGATGGCCATGATCGTAAGAGCATGCGCCGCTATCTGCGCGAGTTTCTCTCTGATCGGCGCGTCATTGAGGTACCCCGGCTGATCTGGTGGTTTGTGCTGCACGGCATCATTCTGAACGTGAGACCGGCCAAATCCGGCAAGCTTTACGCCTCCATCTGGAACGAAGAGTTGGATGAGTCACCGCTGCGTACCTACACGCGGTCCCAGGGCGAGAAACTGGCCCAGCGGCTCGCCGGGCTCGAAAATGTCAGCGTCGACTGGGCCATGCGCTATGGCAACCCCGGCATTCCGGAGCGGCTGCAGGCGCTCAAAGATTCCGGTTGTGAGAAAGTGCTGGTGGTGCCGCTCTACCCCCAGTACAGCGCCACCACCACAGCCAGCGTCTGCGACCGCACCTTCGAGGCACTGCAGCAAATGCGCTGGATGCCGGCGCTGCGCACGGCGCCAGCCTTCCATGACGACCCGGCCTATATCGAGGCACTGGCGCAATCATTGCAAGAATCCCTGGCCGCCCTGGACTTTGAGCCGGAGCGCATCATCGCCAGTTACCACGGCATTCCTCAGGAGTACTTTGATAAGGGCGCCCCTTATCACTGCCATTGCCTCAAGACCTCGCGGCTGCTGGCGGAACGCATGGGCTGGAGTGAAGAGCGCTTCATAAGCTGCTTTCAATCGCGCTTTGGACCCCGCGCCTGGCTGCAGCCCTATCTGGACAAGACCGTCGAGCAATTGGCTCAGGGTGGCGTGAAACGCATCGCCGTGTTTAATCCGGGTTTCTACTCGGACTGTCTGGAGACGCTGGAAGAGGTCGCCGGTGAGGTAGCGGAAGTCTTTCAGGAAGCGGGCGGCGAGCAGTTCGCTCACCTGCCCTGTCTGAATGATTCCGAACCGGGTATGGAGCTACTGGAAACGCTGGTACGGCGTGAACTGTCCGGCTGGGTTGCAGAGGAAGACGAGCGCTAGCCGCGACGGTTCGGCGGCTCGTTGGCCACCCCACGTTCGATGATTTTGGCAAACAGCGCCATGGCGCCCGCCAATAGTCGGTCATATTCGTGGTGCGCACGGACCAGCGGCATGGCCACATGCCCGTCCGCTATGACGCGCTCAAGCCACTGGATATCCTCATCGCTTAAAGGCTGACCCGCCTCAACGCGATCCAACATGCGTTCGGCCCGTGGCAAACGGTAGTCCTTAAAGCGCTGCAATAGCGCCTCCAGCGTGGCCTCTTCTTCGATTGCTTTATCCATAGTTGGTGCCGATCGCCTGATCAGGCCTTAGTATAGAGCGGCGAGATTGCTGTGATTTTCACGGCCAGCGACGTAGCATGCGCCGCCTAACTCATGGGAGCCCACTAATGAACAATAAAAAAGTTTTTCTCGCCACCCTACTCGGCCTGAGCGCCAGCCTGCCATTGGCCGCCCAGGACAACGAAATCAGCTTTAAATCCACCGAGGTAACGCCGGGAATTTTCATGGTTGAGGGAGTCGGCGGCTTCGGCGGCGGCAATATGGCACTGCTGGTAGGCGACCAGTACGTGGCCATGATCGATGATGGACTGGCACCGCTGGCCCCAACGCTGCTGGCCCACGTAACGGAAACCGCTGGCCGCCCCGTAAACTTTATGATCAACACGCATGTCCATGGGGATCACGCGGGTGGTAATGCCCACTTTGCGGAGCAAGGGACGGTCATCTTTGCCCACGACAATATTCGCCAGCGTCTGCAAGCAGACCCCGGTCCCGCCGGAGGCCCGGCTGGCCTGCCCGTGGTGACCTTTGCCGAGGGCGTAACCTTCCACCTGAACGATATGGAAGCGCGCGTCATGCACATGCCCGCGGCACACACGGACGGCGATGCGGTCATTTATTTCCCTGGCGCCAATATCATCCACACGGGCGATATTTTGTTTCACGGCCTGTTTCCCTTTATCGATCTTAATAATGGCGGCACGGTAGATGGCTATATTGCTGCCCAGCAGGCCATTCTCGATCTGGCTGATGAGAACACGCAGATCATGCCGGGGCACGGCGGCCTCACCAACAAGGCAGGCATGCAGGAGGACCTAGACGTGCTGCGCGCTGCGCAAGCCAAGGTGCGAGCACTGGTAGCAGACGGCATGAGCGAGGAGGACATTGTTGCTGCGGTACCGCTGGCCGAGTTTGAAAGCCGTAACTGGTCTTTCATCACCACCGAACGTATGACCCGCACACTGGTGCAGGACCTGCAGGCACAGCCCTGAGGCGGAACCAGCATGGGCAAGCCTTTCTGGGAAACCACTGCGCTCGCGGCCATGAGCCGCGAGCAGTGGGAGTCACTCTGCGATGGCTGTGCCCTTTGCTGTCTGCAAAAGCTGGAAGATGAGGACACGGGCGAGCTGTTCTACACGGACCTGGCCTGCCGACTGCTCGATCTTGAAAGCACCCGCTGCCAGGATTACCAGCACCGCAGCAAGCGAGTTAAAGACTGCCTGATACTCACTGCCGACGAGCCGGGCGCCCTGGCCTGGCTCCCGCGCAGCTGCGCTTACCGGCGTCTTGCGGAAGGTAAAGAACTGCCGAGCTGGCACCCGCTGCGCACCGGCGATCCCGATTCCGTTCACGCGGCCGGCATCTCCGCTCGCAGCCTGAATCCGGTCAGCGAAAGGGAACAGGCGGAACCCAGCCTTTATCTTAAGCTCAGCTAAGGCGTCTCATCGACGCAGGCGCACGCGCAACGTTGCCCCCAGCAGGTAGGCCGTTTCGTAGTCCGCGCGCGACACCCGCCTGCCATCCGCATCATCAAGAATCAAGGCACCGGCAAATTCAGCCCCGGCAAAAAACGACAGGGAAAGACCGGGGTTGGGATTCCAGTCAGCGGCAAGAAACAGTGGAACGGCCCGATCCCGCCCCACCCCGCCAGGCGCCGCGCCGCTGTCATTGAGGCGGAAATCGATATCCTCATAGCGTGCGCTGAGCTTTAGTGACCAGTCATCATTCAGGGTTCGCGCCAGCGTCAGGCCCGGTCCTTCGGACGCGGCCACGCCACGACCGGTACTCAGACTCCAACGCTCATTAATCTGCCAGTCAATCAGCACGATGGGAAAAACGTTGGCGCTCTCCTCCAGCTGCTCGATCACCGCGAGCCCCGGCCCGATGGTCAGACGATCATTGAGTCGCCAGCTCACGCCGGCCAGCAGCCCGTAAGTGCCACTCGCGCCGGTACTGGCGCCCTGCTCGCGATTGATTCGGTAGCTGGGCCGGATTAATGCCGTGGCGCGATCATTGATAGGAAACCGGGCCGCGAGGGAAAAGCGCAGGTCTTCAATTTCATCCCAGGGTTCCGTACCGGCGGGAAGATCAAAATCGTAATTGCTGCGACCACCGCCCATGGCAAAGCCCAGCGATGTGCGCCGATCCCACAGGTAATCGACTCCCGCCGACAGATACCAGCGATCAAAGGAAAAAGCACCGTCTTCCTGCTCAAAATCCACATTCCCCTGATGGACCGTAGCCGCGTCCACGGTCCAGACCCAGGGGCTTTCACTGGCGGCCGGAGAACCGGTTGCAAACAACAGGGCGGTCAGCACCGACCAGCGATAAGAGAAAGACATGACGCACTCCACTATTTTGATTTTTTCCCATTGTGGCGCGTACTGATCAAACAGGCGTGATGTTGGCCCCTGAAACGATCGTTTCGGCGCGCCGCGCTGGCTTTGAGGCCCGCGCTGCGAACCACTGGCTATCCGCCGGGAAGCCGGACACGTACACTTTGCAGCCATGAGCCATGCCGCCATAGACCCGATCGCCCACCTGCCCTACGCCCTGGGCCAGCCGACGGCCAGCGCCCGGTTTCGCGTGCAGCCGGAGGATTTCCTGGTGGACGAGCAACTGGAGGTACCGGAGCACCCCACGGGCGCGCACTGGTGGCTGCGGCTGCGCAAGACCGGTATGAACACCCGTGATGCCGGGCGCGCACTGGTGGGCTTGAGCAGCGCCCGAATGCGTCAACTGGGTTATGCAGGCCTCAAAGACCGCCATGCCATCACTACCCAATGGTTTTCGCTACCGCTGGAATGCCTGGATCCGGAACGCCTGGCGCCACAGCTGCCGGCGGGGTTGGAATTACTGGAGTGGAAGCGCGCGCGCCACGCCATCCGGCGCGGCGGTCTGCGCGCCAATCATTTTACCCTGCGCCTGCGCTCGGTGCGGGGGGACCGGGAAGCTCTGGCGCAGCGTCTCGCACAGATCACTGCCGGCGTACCCAATTATTTTGGCGCGCAGCGTTTCGGCCATGGTGGCAATAACCTCGCCAGGGCCCGCACCCTGCTGGCCACGGATCCCCGCGCCACTCCGCGTTTCGAGCGCGGCCTCTACCTCTCCGCGGCCCGCGCCTGGCTGTTCAATGCGGTGCTGGCCGAACGGGTGCGACGCGGCAATTGGCAGCAACTGATCCCCGGGGAGGCCGTGATACTTCATGGCAGTCGTAGCTGGTTCCCGCTGGAGGAACCAGCGGCTGCGCTGGAGCAACGCTTGCAAAGCTTTGACATTCACCCCTCAGGCCCCCTGGTTGGTACAAGGGAACGGGGGCCGGAAGGCGCCTGTTTGGCGCTGGAGCAGCAGGTGCTGTCCGCGGAGCAAGCGCTGGCTGAGGGGCTCTGCGCCCTGCGCATGCGGGCCGAACGACGGGCCCTGCGACTGATTCCAGAACAGTTTGAGTTTGCCTGGTCGGAGGACGACCTGGAACTACGCTTCGCCCTGCCCAGCGGCACCTTCGCCACTGCGGTGCTGCGTGAACTGATGCAGCTGGAGCAGACCTCACGACGGGACTGAGCTGGCGGCCTGGCATGATCCGGGGGCGCGTTCATTGGCGATTGGTCCGGCGCCGCTAACTAGGCCTCCCGCCATTGACCTGGCGCCAGATCCGCCAGCTGATATTTGCCCACCCGCTGCCGCACCAGGCGCAGCGTAGGATGACCCACTGCGGCGGTCATGCGCCGCACCTGGCGGTTACGGCCCTCACTGATGGTCAGCTCAAGCCAGCGGGTCGGAATACTGGCGCGATAGCGAATGGGCGGCTCGCGCTCCCATAGTCCGGATGGCGGTTCCATCGCCGCTACGCCGGCTGGGCGCGCGGGTCCATCGCGCAGCACAACACCATCACGAAGCTGCTGCAGGGCGTCGGCGCCCGGCTCACCTTCCACCTGCGCCCAGTAGGTCTTGGGCAGCTTGTAGCGCGGATGGGTAATGCGCTGAATCCAGCGCCCGTTGGTCGCCAGTAGCAGCAAACCCTCCGAGTCATAATCCAGCCGGCCGGCGACGCGCAAAGCAGGATCCTGAAAGAAGTCAGCCAGCGTGGCCTTATCGCCTTCTCGGCGAAATTGTGACAACACGCGAAAGGGCTTGTTGAAGAGCAAAACCCGCTCCACGGGCCTAGCCGTCCCAGGAGCGGATCAACGAAAAATGACGCTTGGAACGGTCCCAGCCAAACCAGCGCTCCAGACGGGCATTGATTCGATGCTTGCGCTCCCGCGTGGTGAGCCGATGCTCCGGGTTCAGTCGCAACTCCGGATTGGCATGCTCACGGATCCAGTCCGTCATAAGCGCCGGATGGTCACCGCTAAAGGATCCCAACTGCTGCGCATCGAGATCCCCATAGCTACTGGAGAAGGCCTGCTTTTCGGACCAGTACTGATTGCCCGTTTCCGCCTTGCGCTGCACGTAGCGCTCATGCCGGGCATTCCCGTAGTGATAAATGGGCAGATTTAGGGCTGCCGCACGGGGGTAGCGCGTGCGGCGCTTGTTACGTCCCCCATGCCATTTTTTTTCTTTCATCACCGCCCAGTAAAGGCCGTCGGGAGCGATGGCGCGCAGGCTGTTGCGCAAAATGCGCGTGGCCTTCCGGTACGCCTGGGAGGCGGTATGCAGATGCCGTGTATCGCCATAAAAATGCAGGTAATCGAAAGCCAGCGCCTCGACCTCCCCATCGTCCAGATAGTGGGCCATGGCCCGGTGCAGGCTATCGAGATCACGCTCATGCAACACCTCGTCGCCTTCCAGGTAAAAAGCCCAGTCGCCGGTGCAGTTGTACTGGGCAATCATCTTCTGTTGCCCGTAGACAAAACCATGACTGCGACACTGCTCATTCCAGCGCGTCTCCAGAATACGTAACTTCGGTTCCTGCAGGCCTCGCAAGGTTGCCAGCGTAGCGTCATCGCTCCGGCCCACAGCGACGATGAACTCATCACAGACAGGCAAGGCTGACCGAATGCTTTCCACAAAGGGATAACCGAGTTTCACGCCGTCTCGAATAAAGCTAAAACCACTGACCTTCATGCGTAACATGCTCACATGTTTTGACATCGGCAGCTTACATCAGCGCCCATGCTTAGACTACGATAGGCATGTTGATTTCCTACGAGTCAGGCAGAGGCAAAGGCGTGGAGCAAATACGCTGGTGGTACCGGGCATGGCGCTATCGCCTGAAGTTGGAGCGCTATGAAATTCGCTTGCTGCGTGACCGATTGCGGCCGGGCGATGCGGCGCTGGATATCGGCGCCCACAAGGGTGCCATGACCTGGTGGATGCGCGTCGCGGTGGGCCGCGAAGGCAGCGTCGATGCTTTCGAGCCGCAACCGCAGCTGGCCCAACGGCTGCAGGCCCTGACCCGGAGCGACCACTGGCAAAACGTGCGCGTTTTCAATCAGGGCGTCTCGGAGCAAGCCGGTGAGCTGACTTTGCACGTGCCCGCTGGCGGTCCGTCGCCAGGCGCCAGCTTTAACCAACCGGGCGACCCGAATGTCGCAGTGGATACGCTGAAGATCCCCGTTACCACAGTAGATACCTGGCAAGAGGCGCATGCGCGCACACCGCTGCGCTTGATCAAATGCGATGTGGAAGGTCACGAACTGGCCGTCTTCCGGGGCGCGGCCCGGACGCTAGCCGAGCAGCGGCCTGCCTTACTGTTTGAGTGTGAACAGCGCCATCAGCCGCACCAGGACATGCGCGAGGTTTTCCATTACTTGCAGGATCAGGGCTACGAGGGATTTTGCATCGCCGCGAAGACACTGATACCCGTTAGCGATTTCGATCCCAACATACATCAGGACCCTGACGGCCCCTTCGGCTACCTGAACAATTTCTGGTTCACCCACCCCGCTCATGCATGAAGGCCCCACCATCGGTCTGGATGTCACCCAGGCAGTTAAACGCCGGGGTCGCGGGATTGCGCGCTATATCCGACAGGTGGTCGCCGCCAGGCCGGCCGGCGCGCTGTCCGCCGAGCTTTATATCCGCGATCACCGCTGGCTCAAACGCGCCCTGATTGATGATCTTGCGCCCGAGCTGCCCCGGCGCTGGCTGGCCAGCCCCCTGGGCTTGCGCGCGCCCAGGCCCGATCTCTTGCATGGCTTCGGCAACCACCTGCCCCAGCGTGAAAAAATCCCCTTGAGCTTTACCGTTCATGATGTACGTGCTCTGGATCAACCCGCTGGTTACGAAGGCAAGGCCCGGCTGGAGCGAAATATCCAGCGCGCCAATGGGATTATCTGCTTGACCGAGTATGGCAAGACGCGTCTTGCGCATCACTTTCCGCGCCTGCAGGACAAGGTCGTCCATGTGATTCCACACGGTGTTGATCATGATCTTTTTTACCCGCGCCCGGAGGAGGAAGTCGCCTCTATCAGCCAACGCTACGGGCTGCAGCGACCCTACCTGGTGCAACTCGGCAGTTGGTTTCCACACAAGAATCTGGAGCTTTCCGTGCGCAGCTGGCGGCAGAGCCAGGCCGCAGAAGAAGGCCTGGACCTGGTCTTTATCGGCGGTGCTGCGCCGGAGGCCTATCGGCAGGAATTACTGAAGCTGGCCGGCCCGCTCAGGGAACGCATGCACTGGATTGAACACGCGCCCGCCCCAGACTTGCCGGCCCTGCTCAGCGGCGCGCGTTGTCTGCTACAGCCATCACGCTATGAGGGTTTTGCCCTGCCACTGCTGGAGGCCATGGCCGTGGGCCTGCCGGGCGTGGTGTCGAATGCATCCTGCCTGCCCGAGGTTTCCGCCGGGCTATGGCCCGTCGCAGACGTGGAAGACGTGGCCACCTTCAGCCAGGGACTGGACCGCATGGCGTTGGACGATGCGGCGCGTTCAGACGTTTCACGGAAGGGTCTTGCCTATGCCCGCAACTTTACCTGGGAGCGAACCGCAGGCGCTAACGAAGCGTTTTTTAGCGCGGTTTTGCAGGCCAGGGGGTGACTGCGGCTAAGGACTGGAGCGTCTACATGATTCGCTGCTCCGATGGCAGCCTCTATACGGGCGTCAGTACGGATGTGGAGCGTCGCTTCGCGGAGCATCTCACCGGCAAGCGCGGCGCCCGTTATTTTCAGGGCCGCAGGCCGGAAGCCATTGTTTATCGTGAATCCGGCCATGATCGCAGCAGTGCGCTGCGCCGGGAGGCAGCGATCAAAGCGCTCCGACGGGAGCAGAAACTGGCCCTGATCGGTCAGGGGTCGTAGCCGCTTTGCTCCAGTAATTGGCGCGGGGACTCCAGCCGGAGCAAGGCTTCCAGTGCCGCCGGGTCACGCCCCATGGATTGCCAATAGGCTTGCGCGATGCGCTTGCCAATCCAGTAGCCCAGATCCGCGGGCTCACCGACCGCCCCGGGGCCGTACATCCAGTGCCGCAGGGATGTGCCATCCATGTCGTTCTGAAATGCCTGCCACAGACGTTTCTCATGCTGCAGCCCATACTGATGGCGTGCCGACTCGGCCCGCCCCACGCGACCCAGCATTTCGCCGGTAAGAAAGTCCGCGACGCCTTCGATCAGCGCCTGGCGCAACAGGCTGTCCNGNGCCGTAGTCTGCTGCAGGCGCAACTGATGCCAGTGCACGGTCTCGTGGACCACAAATTCCTCAAGCAGGGCCTCTGCGTCCTGCGCATCCAATGCGAACCAGCACAGGACCTCAAGAGCAACACTGACCCCCGCCTCAGTCACCGTGCCACCGGAACGTCCCGCACCAAATAAGATACTCACGGCGGGCGCACCCACGCGCCCCAGACGCTCAGCCACGCGGCGTTGCAAACGCGGCAAACGCGCCGCCAGCGCTTCCGCTGCCGGCAGGCACAGCTCCAGCGCCTGCTCGTAGTCGGAACGATGTCGAGTGAGTGCCAGCGCTAGCGTTTCCGCACCGCCAATGCGCTCGGCGGCAAATTCCCGCAGCGCTTGTGTGCCCGGCTCCAGATAGCCACGATGCAGTTCGGTAACCGATGGACGCCCGCCGGTGTTTGCCAACAGGCGCGCGAAGCGCTCTGCATCGTCAAGGTAAACCTGTGCAGCACCCGTAGCAGGCAGCAACATGGCCACCATTAGACAACCCCGCCATCGCATGCCAGCGTTTCCCTCTCTTTTTAGGCTATGAAGACGCATAATAGGGTATGGCGGGGCTCAGAGTTGAGCATCGGGCTGTGGTGCCAGAGAGAACCCGCTATCATGAGCCAAAAGCGCTCGCGCGCTGTCACTGCAAGGGAACCAGGCATGGGGGTTGAAGCTGCCGCGGTAAGTCACGTGGGTAAAGTTCGCGCGGTTAATGAGGATGCCTGTCTAAGCCGTCCGCAGCAGGGCCTCTGGGCCGTGGCCGATGGCATGGGCGGCCATGCGCGTGGCGATCTTGCCAGCCAAGCACTGATCTCTGCCCTAAGCACCCTCCAGCCCAACAGGGACCTGGATGCCAGCTGTGCCGCTGTGGCGGATCTGATCCAATTTGCCAACGACGGCTTGCGCCAGGGTGCGACAGAATCAGGAGCCAGCCGCCAACCCGGCAGCACCATCGTCACCCTGCTGCTGCATGCCACGGAAGCGGTCGTTCTATGGGCCGGTGATAGCCGTGCTTACCGCTTGCGTGACGCCTGCTTTGAACAGCTGACCCGCGATCACAGCTATGTTCAGAGCCTGATTGATGAGGGCCTGCTCAGTCCCGAGGAGGCCGAACAACACCCCATGGCGAGCGTCATCACCCGCGCCGTTGGCATCGACCCGACCCTTAAGCTGGATCGCCACAGCTGCTCGGCACTACCCGGCGATTATTTCCTACTCTGCAGTGACGGCCTGACGCGCTGCTGCAGCGATCGAGAGTTGGCGCAGGCGCTCAGCAGTCACAGCGTCGAAGCCGCGGTTCAGGCTCTGCTGGATCTAACGCTGGAGCGCGGCGCCCCTGATAATGTCACCATCGTTCTGGTGCGCATCCTCTAGCGCCTCTGCCTGCGAATCAAGAATCACGCCGCAACCGCCGCAGCAGCGGCTCGATGGTCAGGCCCTGCACAATGATGGAGAAAGCCACCACCGCGTAGGTGACGCCAATCAGCAGATCCCGGGGCATATCGGCCGCCAGCGACAGGGCCAGTGCAATGGAAATCCCACCCCGCAAGCCACCCCAGGTCATGATGGTGGTGGTGTGAGGTTCAAATTCCAGCGGTCTGCGAAACACCGCTACGGGTAGAGCCAGACTCAGCACCCGACATAGCAGCACCAGCGGAATGGCCAGCAGGCCGAGCAGCAGGAAGGTCTGGTTGAAGGGCAGCACCACGATCTCCAGACCGATGAGCACAAACAGTAGCGCGTTGAGCAGTACATCGATGATCTCCCAGAATCGATCGATATAGAGGCTGGTTTCTTCCGTCATGGTGCCACGACGGAAATGTTCGTTGCCGACCATCAAACCCACCACCACCATGGCCAGCGGGCCAGAGAAGTGCAGCAGGCTCGCCAGACCATAGCCGCCCACCACCAGGGCCAGCGTAATTAGAATCTCCGCCTCATAGTCATCAATGGAGCCGAGCATGTAGTAGCCCACTGATCCCAGCGCGAGGCCCAGCAGGATGCCGCCGCCCACTTCCTCCAGCAGCAATAGGCTGACGGACTCGAAAGACACCTGCCCCAGGCCCAGCTGGGCGATCTGATACAGACTCAGAAAGACCACCACGGCGATACCGTCGTTGAACAGGCTTTCACCAACAATTTTGATCTCCAGCTTCTTGGGCACCCCCAGTTTCTTCAGAATGCCCAGCGCTGCGATGGGATCAGTCGGTGAAATCAGAGCGCCAAACAGCAAGCAGTAGATAAAATCCAAGGGTACGCCGACCCACTGCAAAATGAGCCAGAAACCACAGGCCACCAGCACCGTAGAGGTGATCACGCCGAGTGTGGCAAACGCCAGAATGGGGGCAGCATAGGCTCGCAGCTTGCCGAAATCCACATGCAGAGCGCCGGCAAAGAGCAACAGGCTGAGCATGCCATCCATAAGCAACTCATGGAAATCGATGGACTGCACCAGCTGCTGCTCATAGCGCAACAAGGCAGGATCATAGGCACCCAGGGCCATGACCAGCATGGACAGCACGATGGAGATCAGCATCAGCCCGATCGTGAACGGCAGCTTGAGAAAGCGCGCGTTGATATAGGCGAACACTGCGGTCAGAACGATCAGGACCGTGACGATATGTGGCAGATCCACGGCAGGCTCCTCGCTAGGGGCTAACCGGCGCCGTCAGATGACGACGGAAGAAGTCCAGCTGCAGACGATTGAGATGCACCCGCTCCGCTTCGCCGGTGATGCGATGGCGCTTGCCGGGGTAGGTCATCAGTTCAAACGGCTTGCCAGCCTGTTGCAGCGCCGCCATGAGCTTCACACTGTGATCGAAGAACACGTTGTCATCCGCCATGCCGTGTATGAGCAGCAGGGGGCCCTCCAGGCCTTCGACCCAGCTGTTGGGACTGGAGGCGCTGTAAGCATCCCCAACGGCCGGATCCCCCATGTAGCGCTCCGTGTAGTGGGTGTCGTACAGGCCCCACTCTGTCACCGGTGCCCCGGCGGAACCGGCTGCAAATACCTCCGGCGCCTTGAACATACACAGCAGCGTCATATAGCCGCCGTAGGACCAGCCGTAAACTCCGATGCGTTGCGCATCTACCCAGGGTTGGGCGCCCAGCCAACGGGCGCCGGCCACCTGATCATCCACTTCCGGGAAGCCCATGCGTCGATAGATCGGATCATCAAAAGCCGTTCCCCGGCCACCGGTGCCCCGATTATCGACGGTCAGCACCACGTAACCCTCGCGCGCCAGCAGCTGCCGAAAATCCACGCTCCAATTACGCTCCACCATGGCCCCATGGGGTCCACCATAGACATACACGATGGCCGGATAGACCTGCTGCGGGTCAAAACCAGCCGGGCGAATCAGCTCATAGAAGAGCGCGGTCCCGTCGGCACCGGGCAACTGGCCAAACTCCGAGGGCAGATGGTCCGCCAGGTATTCATGATAGGGATGGGTGGCATCCAGCGGGTTCTCCAGAATCCAGGCCAGACGCTGACCTGCGCGATCCATGACCGCCGTATAGGGCGGGCGCTCCGGGGACTGACCACTGTCAACAAAGAAAGCCCCGTCGGGAGACACCTGGGCACCATGCCAGCCGCCCTTTGGAGTCAGCTGTACCGGTTCACCGCCCTCCAGGGACAGGCGCATTAAATGCATTTCCAGCGGCGTTTCCGGACTGGCCAGAAACCAGACCTCATTACGGGCTTCGTCCAGGGCGCGCACGGCGCCGCCGGAGCGTCCCGTGGGTGCCAGCGGCCAATCACCGCGGGTTAATTGCTTGAGCAGTGTGCCATCGCGCTGGTAGAGGTACAGGTGGCGAAACCCGTCACGCTCGGAGGTCCACAGGAAGCGCTGAGCGTCCGCAAAAAAGGTCAGGTCACTGTGTAAATTCAGCCAGGTCGGCGCACGCTCTTCGAGCACTGTGGTCAGCTCGGTGCCCCGAGCGTCCGCCAGCACCAGTTCCAGGCGCTGCTGAGCACGGTCCTGGCGTTGCAGAGCCAGGGTGCCATCGGGCGCGAACTGCACCCGCACCAGATATTCGAAACCCTCAGTTTGCCAGGGAATCTCATGCCGCTCGCCCGTGCTCAGGTCATAGACAAACAGCTGTACGGTCGCGTTGCGTTCGCCAGCAAAGGGATAGCGCTGCTCGATGCTGGTGACCCCATCGGCACCGATTTCATAGCGATCAACCAGCGTGACCTCGCTGTCATCGACACGGGCATAAGCCACATAGCGGTCATCATCAGACCACCAGTAACCGGTGTTGCGATACATTTCTTCCTGGGCCACAAACTCGGCCATGCCATTGGAAATGACACCGCCGCCATCCGTGGTGACCGCGCGCTCTTCGCCACTGGCGAGATTCAGCAGATAGAGATTCTGTTCGCGCACGAAGGAAACAAAGCCCCCCGCTGGCGAGATGCGGGCATCGGTCTCCGTACTCGGGGTTGCAGTCAGTTGCCGGGGATCACCGCCCAGCGGCAGATAATGCAGATCCCCACCGAGGGGAAACAGCAGCGCCTTACCGTCCGGTGAGAAGCGGTATTCCACGATGCCGCGATTAAAATTGCGCTGCCGTTCCCGACGCGCCAGCTCCACCTCATCCAGTTCCTCGGGACCGGCCAAAAGCGCCGTGGAATCTACCAGCAAGCGCCGCTCCCCGTCCGCCAGGTGGTATTCCCAAAGGTCCAATTGCAGCTGATCATCAGCGCGGCCCTGCAGGAAAGTGACACGACTGCCATCGGGTGCCACCTGCACGCCACGGGCCGCCGGTCCACTCAGGCCGGGACTGGCCTCCAGCCGTTCCGCAGTAAGGTCAGAAGCCATGGCAGGCACACTCAGCAGCCCACAGACCAGGATCGGCAGGCGCCGCAAAGATTTGGCAATAGGAGTCATATTCGGTCTTCATGGAAACAGCGGCCAGTATAGACCAGCCTCGTTAGCGGACCCCAGCTTCAGTCCTCCGCCCCCGGCCCGGACTGCATGAAGGCGGCCAACTCGCGGATGCTGGGATAATCAAACACATCGGCAATATCGACGGCGCCGGGATAGAGTTCCTCAAGACGCGCGTGAATCTGCGCCAGCGCCAGAGAACTGATACCGATTTCAAACAGGTTGTCATCCAGGCCCACGGCCCGGTCTACCACCACGCTGTTACAAATCGTGCGTAAGGTCTCTTCCAGGGTCGCAGCGTCGGCGGCCCCATGCTCGCTGGCACCGTTCAACGCTGCCTGCTGGGCCAGAAAGTCCGCGAAGGCGCCGTTAAGATAGTCTTCCGCCAGTTTGTGGCGCTGCAGCTTGCCGCTGGTGGTCTTGGGAATTCTCGCTACCGGTAATACCTGGGCCACCTCCAGACCGGTCTGCTCGTTCACCAGACCGCGCAGACGGCGCGCCAAGTCCGGGAAGGCTTCCGGTGCGTCCCGATAGAGCACAAACAGCAGCAGCTCATCGGTGCCCTCCTGAGCGCGGCTCACGCCGGCGGCGGCCACCTTGCCCAGCTCCAACTCCTCCAGCATCACGGCCACATTTTCGATGTCGTGCGGATAGTAGTTCTGCCCGTTGACGAAAATAATGTCCTTGTCCCGGCCGGTGATCACCAGTTCGCCGGCATGATCAAAGCCCAGATCGCCGGTACGCAACCAGCCGTCAGCGGTGAATACGCTGGCCGCGGGCGGCTGGTCGCCATGGTAACCGGCCGTAACATTGCCACCGCGTATCTGCACATGCCCAACCAGGCCACTGGCCAGGGCCTGATCCTCATGATCCACAATGCGCAGCTCACAATCTCGAATGGGACGACCCAGACACACAAATTCGACCGCATCGGCAGCATTCGGCTTCGCTGCTTCCCAACTGGCACCAACGCGCAGAGAGTGGCGCTGAATCTCAACGCTGGAGAGCGCCGCGCCCGGCTCCGGGAAGGTCACCCCCAGCGATGCTTCAGCCAGCCCGTAGACCGGAAACATGCTGTTTGCTGCCAGGCCCAGCGGGGCCATGGCACGATGGAACTGGCGACATAGACTGGCAGAAATCGGCTCTGCTCCGTTGAAGATCAGCCGCACGGCGGAAAGATCAACACCCTCCAGACCCCGTGACTCAAACAGTTTCAACACGTGCTTGTAGCCAAAGTTGGGCGAACACAGCAGCGTCGCGCGCTTTTCCGCCGCCTTTTCCAGCCACAGCAGGGGGCGGCGCACGAACAGACGCGTATCCATAATATGGTGCTGTTGTTGATAGGCCACCATGGCCAGGTGGAAGCCAATGAGCCCCATGTCGTGAGTCAATGGCATCCAGCTCAGAGCGACGTCATCCTGCCGTTGCCCATAGCCCTCAGCGATCGCCCGGATATTAGTCAGCACATTGCGATGGGTCAGTACCACGCCCTTGGGATCACTGGTCGAACCGGATGAGAACTGGATGAACGCCCGGTCGTCTGGTGTGCCAACATGGCGCGTGCCCGCCTGGGAAATATCGGCAAGCTCGTCAACCACCAGGGCCGCCTCGCTCAAGCGCTGGGCCAGCGCCTGCTGTCCTGCCTCCGTCAAAAATGACGCCATGCGCGACAGCAGAGCCTGCTCCGTGTAGAGGCAAGGCCGTTCCAGGGCAGAGAAAATCTTCAGCAGCTTGCGTCGATGGTCGTCACTGATACCCACCGTGACCGGCACCGGTACCAGACCACCCAGTTGACAGGCCCAGAAAGCATCGACGAACTGCTCATTGCTGTTCGTGAACAGGATGACCGCGTCACCCGGCTGCAGGCCACGCTGCTGGAAATGCCAAAGGATACCGAACGCCCGGCGCAGGAGCTGGCCATAGCTCAGGGTCAGTTCGTCCCGTTCGCCCTCGATAAAGGTCAGCGCACCGCGGTCAGCCTGTGCTGCTGCATCGAGAAGATCCGCCAGCGTCTGTTCGGGTGCAATCATGGGTCGAGGGCCTCAATGGTCATGTTGATAGAGTGCAGCGTACGCAAATTGATCGCCGGCTCAAGCCTGACCGGTTGATCATCGATATGTCGCAGTCGAAATTCCCGGCTCATTAATGCCAGATGGGTCTTCATTTCCACGTAGGAAAAGAACTCCCCGATACAGCGGCGTGGCCCCTGGGAAAAGGGAAAGAAGGCCTGCATCGGCGCTTGTGCATCAGGGCTAAAACGCTCCGGCTTGAACGCTTCGGGTGCGTCCCAGAAGCGCGGTAAATGCTGTACCAGATAGGGTGAGAAAAACAGATTGTCGCCGGCTGCCACGGAGAATCCACCAATCTCGTCATCGGCCAGGGCGCGGCGCGTGAACAGCCACACGGGCGGATACAGGCGCAGGGTTTCATCCAGAACCTGCTGGGTGTAGGTCAGTTCGCTCAGCTGTTCATAGTGCAGATCCCCGTCGGGACACACGCGCTCCGATTCCGCGCGCAGAAGCCGGCGCGATTCCGCATGCGAGGACATCAGATACCAGGCCCAGTTCAGCGTTCCCGCAGAGGTTTCATGACCGGCTATGATCATGGTCGCCACCTCGTCGACCAGTTCCCGGTCGCTCATGGCCTCCTGGGTACGACTGGCCCGCGCATCCATCATCATGGACAAGAGATCGAAAGGACGCTCACCCGTTTCCCGCCGGTGGGCGATGAGCGCACGAACCCGTTTGAGCAACTGCCGGAACTTCATGGCCACCATCAGGTTCCGGGTCGGGTCTTCCGTGAGGAAGGCAAAAGGATGGTCCTCCTCGGCCCCAAAAAAGCGCTCCATATCGTTACTGAAAATGGCGCGCAGGATGATTTCCAACGCGTACTCGCTCATACAGGTCGTGATGTCCAGAGGCTCGCCGCTTGCTGCCAGCGCGCGCCATTGCTCTCGCAGGCGCAGCGTAACGGCCTTAATCATGTCGAAATAGCGGGGCATGTTGCCGCGGCTGAAAGCTGGCTGAATCATGGTGCGCTGCCGCCGCCAGAAGGCGCCGTCACTGACGATAATGCCGTTGCCGAGCAACATCTCTACGCGCTCAAAGCCAACGCCTTTGACGTAATTACGGTGCTGATTCACCAAAATTCGGCGGATATCATCCGGATCACTGAGCAACCAGACGGGCCGCTCATGGTTACTGGCCTCAATGCGCACCACGGGCCCATAGCATGCTTCCAGCTGATGAATGAGCTCGAAAGTCTCAGCGTCACAGTCGAGAGCTAGCGCCTCTTTTGGACCGGGTGCGTTCATGGCAGGCGCGCTGGCCTCAGGGCAGGTTTCTGGAAGGTCATGAAGCGTGCTGTCTTGTCCGGCGTGGCGCCGTCTGGGTCAACGCGGAGTATACACGGCTCGTGACCCAAGCCGCAGCCCCGAC
>JABSSV010000149.1 GCA_013213875.1 Lysobacterales bacterium | reverse complement strand
CAAACGATCCGGATGGGCTTTTTCCAGCTCCGCCAGCGAATGGTTGATCATGATGCTGCGCTCACCCAGATAGGCAGTTGTGTATTTGTCCTCGGCCACCAGGCAGGCCACGTCAGCCAGGTCGATCAGCTCCGTGGAACCGCCCAGCGTCGCGGCCAGAAAAGCTTCCGGACGCTGACGCCCTAAAAAGCGTCGCACGCGATCCAGCGCCGCCGCCAGCCGGTCCGGACTGATCGGCTTGACCAGATAGTCCACCGCATTGCTCTCAAAGGCTTCCAGTGCGTGCACCTCATGGGCCGTGCAAAAGATTACCGCCGGCGCGTGCTCGCGCGCGGCCAGTTGTCGCGCTACCGCGAGGCCGTCCAGGCCGGGCATGGAAATATCCAGCATGAGAACATCAGGCTGCAGTCGCTCCAGCAGGCCCAGCGCTTCGCTGCCACTGCTGGCCTCAGCCAGTACCTCACAGCCCGCTTCGGCCCCCAGCAGACGCCGGAGCCGTGAGCGCGCGGGCAGTTCATCGTCAGCGATCAGCAGCGTCAGCATAGGGCAGAGTTAAGACAGCGTAGAAACAGTCATCATCGCGATGGGTGAGCAGGCTGGCCAGGGAGGAATAGCTCAAAGCCAGGCGGGAACGAATGTTCTGCAGGGCCATGCCATTACCGGAACGGCTGAGCTGCTCCGCCAGCGGGTTGGCGATGGTAATCACCAGGCGCCCGCCCTCACGACGTCCGAAAACCTGAATCAGGCCACCTTCGGCGCGCGGCTGGATACCGTGGGTGACCGCGTTCTCCAGCAGGGGTTGGAGCAGCATGGGCAAGACCGGTTCAGCCCCAGGAAGATCTTCCACATCCCAATCGATGGCCAGCCGATCCCCGAGGCGGCGCTGTTCCATGGCCAGGTATTTACGCGCCAGAGCCAACTCATCAGCCAACGGAATCGGATCATCCGCGTTGCGCAGACTGCCGCGAAAAAGGTCCGCCAAATCCTCGGTAGCCCGCTCCGCCAGCTGCGGATCCTCAGGGATGTAGCTGGCGATGGTATTCAGGCTGTTAAACAGAAAATGCGGGCGGATTCTGGCTTGCAAAGCGTGCACGCGGGCTTCCGACTCAGCCACCATTTCCGCCTGCCAGCGACTGCGTACGAACAGATAGCGGAACAGGGCGAGGCTCACCAGCCCCGCGGCCAAGACACTTTTTAAGACAAAAGCTGACAGCGCCTCAGGTCCCGGCCCGCTGCCCAGAACGGTGCTGATCACGCCGACCACGTAGCTCACCGCCAGCGCCGTCAACAAAACCAGCAGCCAGGCCCAGACCCACGCCAGACGCAGCGTCAGGCGCGACAAAATGCCCTGGAAACTGCACACGATAAAGGCACAGACGAGACCCAGGCCCAGCGCATAGGTCATTAACGCCAACAGCTCTGGTGCCGGACGCGGCCAGGCACCACCGAGCACGATCAACCAGCATGCCAGGAGAGATACCATGGCCACTCCGGAAACGGCGCGCCAGCGACAGAAACTGGGTAAACCGCTGAGGCGCTCATTGCGCGCTTCTGACCCATGCACCGACAGGCTCATGAAGCGGGCTTGCTCCCCACGCCGCAGCTGCGTAAAAAGCGTCCAATATCAGCCAGCTCCGGTACCGACACGGAATGCGGCAGCGGATAGCTGTGAAAGCTAACCGGCTGAGCCAGCGCTTCCAGCTGACGGGCGGTCGCCACCCCCATGGCCGCCGGCACCACCGGGTCCTCGGTACCATGACCCACAAACACGGGCAGGTCCGCATTGGCCGCCGCCCGCTCCGCCGATAAACGCTCCGGAAACAGCAGATAGCTGGAGAGGGCGACCAGGCCAGCGAGT
>JABSSV010000148.1 GCA_013213875.1 Lysobacterales bacterium | reverse complement strand
GTGGCCGCTACGTCAGCCGGGCACGGATGGAGGCGATGAAGGAGGTGAAGGAGGGCGATGACGTGGAGCGTAAAATTCGCGCCTTCTGGTTCCCTCCTTATGACGGCGCCTATAAAGTCATCAACGGGGTGAAGTGCACCCTGGTCAGCCCCACCATTCTGGAGTCCCTGGCCGACCCGTCCACCAGCAGCCTGTTTACCCAGCCCTCGGATTGAATCTATGTTGAACGGACCTTTCCCGCCCTGGCCAAGCTATAGCGAGGAAGAAGCGGACGCCGTCCGCCGGGTGCTGCTCTCCAACCGGGTCAACTACTGGACCGGCGAAGAGGGGCGTCATTTCGAGCGCGAGTTCGCCGCTTTTACCGGCACCGAGCATGCGGTGGCCGTGGCGAACGGGACCCTGGCGCTGGATCTCGCGCTGCGTGGGCTGGACATCGGCCCGGGCGATGAGGTGATTGTGCCCCCGCGCACCTATCTCGCCACTGCCAGCGCGGTGGTGAACGCCGGCGCCCGGCCGGTATTCGCCGACGTGGACCGGGATTCCCAGAATCTCACCGCCGCCACCGTGGCGGCGGCACTGACGCCGGCGACGAAAGCCATTCTGTGCGTGCATCTGGGCGGCTGGCCCTGTGATATGGACGCCCTGGGCGCGCTGGCGGAAGAATACGGGCTGTGGCTGATCGAGGACTGCGCCCAGGCCCATGGTGCCACCTGGAAAGGCCGCCCCGTGGGTGGTTTGGGGCACGTGGGCTGCTGGTCGTTCTGCCAAGACAAGATTATGACCACCGGTGGCGAGGGCGGCATGGTCACCACCAACGATGCGGCGCTGTGGTCGCGGATGTGGAGCCTCAAGGACCACGGCAAGAGCTGGGAGGCGGTCTACGAGCGTGACCATCCCCCCGGTTTTCGCTGGCTGCATGAGAGCTTCGGCCATAACTGGCGACTCACCGAAATGCAGGCGGCCATCGGCCGCATTCAGCTACAGCGCATGGGCGAGTGGGCCCGGCGCAGACAGGCACACTGTCAGACCCTGTGGGACGCCGGCCGGCGTCTGCCGGGCCTGCGCGTCCCGGCACTGCCGGAAGCCGCGGCGCACGCCGGGTATAAAGGCTATGTGTTCGTGGAGCCGGAAGCATTGAACCCGGGCTGGAGCCGTGACCGGATCATGACCGCCATGGTGGTGGCCGCATCACTGGCCAGGAACTGATCAAAAGTCATGGGTCCGTTCGGCGTCTCCACTTCAAAGGCACCGATAGCCGGATTGGTTGCCACCTCCAGATCGCGCACAGGCCCATCACGGTAGACCGTCACCGTTGGTACAAACTTTTGCAGGTTGAGGTTATTCCAGCGCATGGACTCGCCGTTGACGGTCCACCAGATATCGTCACTGGGCAGCTTTTCAAACTGGGCGCGGGTTTCCGCTACGCTGGTGGTGGGGACGTAGTCGGCATCAGCGGCCGCAGCAGCCGGTAAATAAAGGCAAGTCAAAGCGGCGAAAAAGCGGGACAAGCGCACAGCGGGCATAAGCAGCTCCAGGGGCAAGATAGGATCATTCTGGCGCACAGCATGCACGAACGGGTTGAGTTTTTTTGAAGCAGGCGCGAGCGCCAGGCGGTTTCGAGTCCGGGCAGCCGGGCGCTTCTTTCCTCCGGCACCGGCGCGCAGGCCGGTGCTCCGGCGTATCTCAGGCGCGTAGTGCGTCCTGATACCAGCTGAGAAACTCCCAGGTAAATGCTTCCATAAAGCTCAGGGGGCCCGGCTCATAGAAGCGGGAATTCACGCCCTCGGCGTTGCGCTCGATGATGCGCTTGTCCGCCTCAGTGGTCACGTCCCAGAGCCAGACCAGCCGGTCATGATCGTAGTCTTTGCCCGCTTCCGCATCGCCGCGCACCAGCCAGGTGATGTCGCAATCCGAGCGGCCATGCGACAAGGGCTTGAAGGCATAAATGACCACGTAGTCGCAGTAGGCCAGCGCGAAGGTCACGGGGCCGACCTGAAAGTCCGTGCAACCACCAAAGTAATCCTTGATCGTTCCCAGCAAAGGCGCAACGGGCTGGCCATCCTTGCTCCCGGTCAGGTGTCCACGCACCAGCGGATAGCGTTCATAGGTGTAGCAGGTTCCGAACCCGGGCGCGTCAGCGTAGTTCTTGTCCGCCTGTCGCTGCGACAAGCCACAGGTAATGGCTTGCTGGTGCACCCGCTCATAGGCTTCAGCGTGCTTCTGATCCGGATCAGCCAGCGCGTGGCCGCGGGAGTACTCTGGATGGGCAGGCGCGCAGTGGTAGCACTCACAGTAGTTTTCCACCGCCAGCTTCCAGTTGGCCGCCATGGGGTAGCTTTGCCGGTGCGCCACTTTGGCGTTGCGCAAATCATAGGGCTCCAGACAGGCACCAAGATCATCGATGGTCGGCTGCAGAGAAGCGGCATCTTCCGCAAAGTTGATATAGATCATGCCGGCCAGCACTTCGCACTGCACCCGGCGCAGGCGAATGTTGGACTTGTCGAAATCATCACCCATATGGGCGGCCGCACGCAGCTGTCCCTCCATGTCATAGGTCCAGCCGTGATAGAGGCAGGTCAGACGTTTGCTGCGCCCTTTGTGCTCCAGGCACAGGCGCGAGCCGCGGTGCCGGCAAACATTCACCAGCGCATTAACCTTGTCCTCAGCGGCCCGGATAATAATGACCGATTCACCGTCGAGTTCGTAAAGGAACCAGTCGCCAACGCGCGGAATCTCGCTGATGTGACCCGCGTAGAGCCAACTGCGCATGAAAATCTTCTCCATTTCCACGCGGTAAATCTCTTCGTCGGTGTAGAAACGCTGATCCATTGACCGCATCTTTGGCTGCGCAGCGACCAGCTGTTCAATTTCATGCTGCTCCATGGTGCTAAAAACTCCCGTTACATCTCATCCAGGCCACGCTTGGCCAACTGTCTGGCTATGATCAGGCGCTGCAGTTCGCTGGCACCCTCCCAAATGCGGTCTACCCGCAACTCTCTTGTAAAACGCTCAGCGCAATTTTCGCGCATGTAGCCGCGCCCGCCAAATATTTGCACCGCGCGATCGGCAATCCTGCCGGCGGCCTCGGAGGCGTACAGCTTGGCCAGGGAACAGCGCGTGTGCAGCGCTTTCACGTCTTCCCCGCGGTCATGGGCAGCGGCTGTTTCAAAAGTCATCAATCGGGCTGCCCAAAGCTCGGTCACGCTGTCCGCCAGCATGGCCTGCACCAGCTGCTTGTCCATGAGAACACCACCGTCTACGGCCCGCGCCTTGGCAAAGGCCGTGGCCTCTTCAATCAGCCGCGCGGCGGCGCCGCAGTTGCGCGCCGCAATCATCAATCGCTCGCGCCGAAACCAGGCATGGGTGTAGCCCATGCCGCCGCCTTCTGTGCCAATCAGGTTCTGCTCAGGAACGAACACATCGTGAAAGGCAATTTCCTGATGATGGTGATCAAAGGTGTGGCTGAAAGGCGGTGTACGCAACACCTCGATGCCCTCCGCATCACTATCGACCAGTAGCAACACGTCCTCACCCGCATGCGCCCCATCGGTCAGCCGCGCCTGTACAAAAAGGTAATCGGCCAGGTTGGCGCTGGTCACAAACCACTTCTCACCGGAAACACGGTAGCCGCCGGCGACACGCTCGGCGGTAGATTCGATCACCACGTCGGAACCCGATTCGCGCTCGGTAATGGCGTAGCACTCTTTCCGTTCACCACGCATGAGCGGCAGGATGTAGCGTTCCAACTGATCGTCACTACAGGCTTCAAACATCCACTGATGCGGCTCCGAAAAGCACCAGCACAGGGCATTCGTGACCCGGCCCAGCTGTTCCCAGACCGCCACTTGGTCGACATTGCGCAGCCCAAGCCCGCCATAGGAGGGCGCCACATCCATGGCGCTGAACCCGAGGCGGATCGCTTCTGCCTTGTGCGCCTTGGCCACCTCTTCCGGTAAACGCCCCGCGTTCATTTCTGCCTCAAGCTCCCAGGGAATCAGCGTTTCCTCGGCAAATCGGCGGGCGGTATCGGACCACTGCTGGGTGGTCGCATCCATGGGTATTCTCATGAGGCAGCCTGCAACTGGCCAGCAGCTGGGCTGGCAAAGTGGCGCGGAAACAGATGCGCGAGATAGGACATGGAAACGTGCAGCGCATGCTTACGAGTCATGGCGCGCGGACTCAGCAACATATCGAGCCACAAACCCTCGGTCAGCGCCGCCAGACCCCGCGCTGCCGTGGGCGGGTCGATATTGGCGTAACCGCCGTCCTTAATCAGGGTCTCACAGAGGCGCAACAGGGCACGGTCATAGCCCTGATCACGACCGGCGCACAGGGTGCGGTAGGTGGGCCGGGCACGCGACTCACCCCAGAACGAAAACCAGACCGCCAATTTGTTGCGATCACAGACGGAGGGGTGAAAATCCACGCGCACCAGCGCTGCCAGGGCTTCCGCCGGATCCGGACCGGCCGCCGCCAGGGCCGCCTCCCAACGCTTGTGGTATTCATCGACGACCCGCTCAAGGGTGGACAGCAACAGCTTTTCTTTTGTTTCAAAGTGCAGATTAATGATGCCCTGACTGAGTCCCGCCTCTCCCGCCACCGTCGCCATGGTGGTATCGGAAAGTCCGTGAGTGGCAATTGAGCGAATCGTCGCATCGATCAACTGCGTGCGACGCTCTTCCTTGCTGGCTGTCCTTGAAACCATCGTTTTTTGCTTTTCGCTCATAGACTTGCAGGCATAACCGAATCGTTTAATTACTGAATGATTGTTCATTCATATAGACATTATAGACACACTATGGGAGACTCCGCACCTGTTTTGAAGGAATGAAAACGCATGCCATCCGCACCCAAGCGCCGCTCCCTGAAGCGCTCCAATGCGCACTTCGCCAAGGCCTCACAGGCGCTACCGCTGGGCGTCTCTTCCAACTTTCGCTATTGGGGAGACGAGCACACCATCTACATCAAGGAGGGGCGTGGCGGGCGCATTACTGACATCGATGACAACCGCTATGTGGATTACCGCATGGGCTATGGGCCAGGCATCCTCGGCTACGCCGATGAGCGCGTGGACGCGGCCGCTCGCGACGGCATGAACATCGGGGGGGTGTTTGCCCTCTCAACGGAGCGCGAATACGAAGTCGCCCAGCGCATCAGCAAAATGGTTCCTGCGGCAGAACTGGTGCGCTTCTCCAACTCCGGCACCGAGGCGGTTATGGCAGCCCTGCGCCTGGCCCGCGCCTTCACCGGCAAAGACGGGCACATCATTGTGGAAGGCGGCTATCACGGTATTTTCGACGCCGTGCTTTGGTATGCGGATATTGAAGACTGGGCCGAAAGCGGCGGCACCCCGGCAATTGAAGCCGAGAGTGCGGGCATCCCGGGCATGCTCAAGAAGCTGGCCCACTTCACGCCGCTGAATGACGCTAACTATCTGGAAGACCTGCTCAGGAAACACCACAGGGACATCGGTGCCTTTCTTATTGAGCCCATGATGGGCAACTGCTGCTCCATCACGGCCACGCGCGAATATGTACAGGCGGCCCGGGAGCTCTGCGACCGCTACGGCGTCATTATGATCGTCGACGAAGTAAAGACCGGATTCCGCGTAGCCCGCGGTGGTGTGCAGGAACTCATGGGCTTCAAGGCAGATCTGTGCACTTTTGCCAAAGCCGTGGGCAATGGCTACCCCATTTCCGTGGTGGCCGGGCGCGCTGACATCATGCGCCAAGTAGGCAAGGGTGTTGTCCATGGCGGCACCTACACCTGCCATTCCGTGTCGCTGGCCGCCGCTGCAAAAACCCTGGAAATTCTCGATGAAACGGACGCACTCGAAACCATCGCCGACTATGGCGCGCGCCTGCAGGCCGGCATGAGTGACATTCTCAATGCGCGTAATATTGCTCACAGCTTTGTGGGACATCCCAGCATGGGCGGTCTGTTTTTCAAGGAAACACCGCCCAGCAACTATCGTGACTGGCTAGACTCGGACTACACTTTTTACGACACCATGGCGCCGGAATTGCATGAACTTGGCGTGCTCTGCGAACCCGATTCGCGCGAGCCATGGTTTGTCTGTGAAGCCCATGCCAGGGACGATAGCCTGGAACACACGCTGCAGGCATTTGCCACAGCCGTAGACCTCACAAGCGACAAAATAATGCGGCAAGCCAGTAACGGCTGAGCCCGAACCGGAGAACGACTTTGAAGAAATATGACGCCATTGTTATTGGCGCTGGTCACAACGGCATCGCCAACGGTGCCTTTCTCGCCAAGGCGGGGCTAAAGGTCCTCATGGTCGAGAAAAACGACTGGATTGGCGGCGCGACTGTGAGCCGCAACCTGCATGAGGACTGGATTTACTCCAACTGCTCCTATGTCTGCAGCTTGCTGCGTCCGGAGGTATATCGCGCCCTGGACCTAGCCAAATACGGTCTTCAGGTCGTGCCCTACGGCGGCTCGGTCACCATTTCTCAGAATGGCGACTACTACGCCTCCTATGTGGACGGCGACGCATCACGTCGGGAAATGATGCGCCATAGCCACCGGGACGCGGACGCTGAGCACCGTTTCGAACGGGACATCATGCGCCAATGCCGCTTTATCCGACAGTTCCTGCTGCGCACCGCGCCGGACCCGGCCTCCTTCAAGCCCCGGGACCTGATGGAGCTGCTGCATATCGGCCGTAAATTCTGGGATCTGGGCGAAGAAACCATCTACGACACCATGCGTTTCTACACCATGAGCATCGCCGAGTTCCTGGACGAGTACTTCGAAAGCGATCTCATCAAGGCCTCCCACGCAGGCAGCGGCATTATCGGCTCGGCCATGGGCGTCATGTCCCCCGGCACCGCCTACGTGCTGCTGCATCACGCCATGGGCGACGTGGACGGAACCGCTGGCGCCTGGGGCTTCGCCCGGGGCGGTATGGGTGCGATTGCCAAAGCCATGCACCTGTGCTTTAAAGACCACGGCGGCACCACGGTTTCCGGCTCCGGCGTAGAACAGATTCTGGTCAAAAACGGCAAGGTTACCGGCGTCGCACTGGAAAACGGTGATGAATACGAGGCCGATATCGTGGTCTCCAATATGACCCTGCCACGCACCTTCCTCGAATGCATGGATCCCAAGGATCTGCGCCCGGAATTCCTGGAAAAATGCCGCAACTTCAAGATCCGTGGCTCCTCCGGCAAGATCAATGTTGCCCTGGAAGCGGCGCCAAAATTTACCGCCCTGGGGAACAACACGGAGCTGATGAAGGCGGACATGCACCTCATCGACTCCATTGAACGCCTGGAGCGCGCTTACGACGACTGGAAAGACGGCATCTGGTCGCAGGACC
>JABSSV010000147.1 GCA_013213875.1 Lysobacterales bacterium | reverse complement strand
CTTCTTCTTCATCGAGTTCATGGCCTTGATCACCATGAAGATGGCAAAAGCAATGATCAGAAAGTCGAGCGTGGTCTGAATGAAGGCACCGTAACCGAGCGTCACCGCTTCCGCATCGCCCGTGGCTTCCTTGAGCGTCACCGCCAGATCACTGAAGTCAACGCCCCCAATGGCCATGCCGATCGGCGGCATCAGCACATCATTAACAAACGAGGAAACGATCTTGCCAAACGCTCCGCCAATCACGATACCGACGGCCATATCGACCACATTACCGCGCATGGCAAAGTCCTTAAACTCACTCATCATGCCCATCTCTTGTCTCCTTTCTCCTGAATTGTTTTGCTGGTTTGCGCCCGTGACTTGGCGAATCAGACAGCCGGTCAAGCGCCACGAAGCCCCCACTACAGATGCTTCTTTGGGTTTCGCTTCCTGCATTCGCAGTATAGCGTGCCTTTCTACCCTGTCCCGAGGAATAT
This sequence comes from Lysobacterales bacterium, assembly GCA_013213875.1. Lineage (GTDB taxonomy): Bacteria > Pseudomonadota > Gammaproteobacteria > Xanthomonadales > SZUA-36 > Marinihelvus. The sequence continues at coordinate 5,774 of JABSSV010000147.1, read as the reverse complement.
CCCGCCGCCTGCTCTGACCTTGCCGGCTGGCACCGAACCCTGACTGACCGCCTCAGTATTCCAGATATTCGCTGAAACTCAGCAGATTGCCCTCGCTATCGAGCGCCACCACTTGCCGATAGCCGGGCTGGGAATCGATGCCCGCCTGGCCGTTGATGGCGTTGATGAGGGGGAAGCCACGGCCATAGGCCTGCAGATAGGTGAACACCGCCTCCGCCGAGCCGGTGGTGAAATCCACATAGCCGTTGCTGTGGCCGGGGTCCGGGTGCCAGGCATCGGGCCTTGCCTGAGCTCCCACCAGACCAAACACACTGCTGCTGGACCAGAAACCCAGCCAGTTATCGTCCCGATAGGGCTCGGAGCCGAGCAGGGTTTTGTAGTAGCGGCCATGCAGACCAAGGTCCACCACCGGGTAGGCGGTGTAGTCCAGGCCCGACATGGAGGCCAGCACGCCATGATCCTCATGCAACATCAGCATGACGGAAAGCCGCAATTGGCTGCCCTGTTCTGACCCGGACCACAGCTGCAACACCAGATAATTCTGATTCTGGCGGGGGTTCTCACGCTGGGTCAGCTGCATGCGGTAACTGATCGCCTGCGTCTGCGCCAGGTTCAGGTGCTCCAGCTCATCCAGCAGCAGATCACCCGCCAGTCCATCCAGAGCCCGGTCCAATTGCTGCCAATGGTCCGCCAGCACGCCGGCAGCAGCTTCGGCGCCAAGGGCCAGGCCAGCGCGGTCATCCAGCCATAGCGTGTGCTGATCGGCATGCCGGAGGAGCCCGTCCGCATCATTGGCCAGCCACAGACCGGGTTGCTCTGCGGCCACTTGCAGCCCTATCGGCTCCCGGACCCAGCGTACCTGCGGCTCTAGCCGCTCTTGCGAACTCGCTGCCTGCGCCTGTTTGAAAACCAGTAGATTGCCGGAGGGGTCCCAGCCAACAATGCAGCGCCCTGCGTCGCAGGCAGTGATGCCCCGATAGGGAGAACCGGTAGCGGCCAGGCGCGCAGCAAGCGCCTCCAAATCCGGCACATAGATCACCCCGTAGCCGTTGGCTTTGCCCGCCCGCACCTGCGCTTGCGGGTGCGCCGGACGGGTGGTCAAGACAAAAAAAGAATCGCGCGCACGAAACCAGGCGTGGGTCGCCGTTTGCTGCACAGGCGACCCCAGCAGCGGCGTGTAGAACGCGACGGCGCGCGCCAGGTCATGGACCGGATAAACGAAGTCGAAACGAAAGGGGTCGATCTGATTGGGCACGGTATCGGGCAGCGCAGCGGCGGCCGGGTCTGCCAGCTCATGGGTTTCCAGGTGATAACGCAAGAGCCAGCGATCACCCCGGCGCAGAAAAACCTGCGCCACCGTGGCCAGATCCGCAAAGGCCCAGCGCGCGCCCGAGCGACTGGCAACCCGATAAACCGCTACCGCATGGTCGCTCTCCAGCTGCAGGCGCAGCGGGCCGATAGAAAGTTCCGTGGATGATGGGTAGCCGGCCGGCCGCTCACCCCGGGTTTCACCGGCGATCTGCGTGAGCGCAGCGCTGCGACCTCGCGTCACAGTGCCGTTACGAACACGCAGAAGATCAGCGTGCAGCAGCTCGGCCAGAGCGGCCTCATCGCGGGCTAGCCAGCGGCGATGGTAGGCCTTAACCTGCGCCGCCACAGCGCGCGCCAGCTCCGGATCTCCCTGGCCCTGCCAATCCATGGTGCCATCTACCCGCACCTGCCCCCAGCGACTACGGTCGGTGACATAGTCGGAGCGCATTTGCGTTGCCAGCCGGTGGGCTCTCACCGCGTCACTGAGCCAACGGGCAGGCTGCCCGTCGTATTGGGGATCAGCCCCAGCCAGGCTGACTCCCAGCAAGGCCAGCGCCACGGGAAGCCAGCGGGCCGATAAAGCCACCGCCTACTCGCTGGTCTCCGTCAGCAGCTGATCGAGCATCGCCACCAACTCATCACGCGAGTAGCGATGGGGACCCCACTGGTTCAGTTCCAGCAGCTGTTGAAGCTTGCGACCGATGACCAGAGCCTGCTCATCCTGATTGGGTACCACCACATAGCGCCGCAGCGGTTGTTCATGGAACAGCGCGTGCATAAAGGCCGCAGAGACCTCTTCCGGCGTCTTGTAGGACAGCTCTCGGGCGGTGGTTGCCTCATACATGGCCTGCATGTCCGGCGTGATCTCGCCGCCTGCTGCCCGCACCCGCTCGAAGCCCCGCAACACGGCACTGCGCCGGATGTGTGACTGATAGTTGCCCGGCTCTACCACGCTTACGGACACGCCCTGGGGTGCCATTTCCTCTGCCAGCGCATCGGTAAAGGCCTCAATCCAGTGCTTGCTGCCGCTGTAGGCGCTACCACCCGCCCAGGCCAGCGTGCCGGCAATGGAGCCGGTGGTGACGATGCGTCCACCGGACTCGATCACCAGCGGCGCGAACGCCTGCGTCACCCGATATACGCCCTCAACATTGACCTGGTAAACCAGCGTCTGCTGGTCTATCGGCGTATCAATTACCGCACCACCATCACCGATACCGGCGTTATTGACCAGTCCATGGAGGCCGGTGCCGCGCGCCTCAATCAAGGCCCGCACCGCCGCAATGTCGTCCGGTCGGGTAACGTCCATGCGCACGGCCGTCACATTATCCAGGGCGTCCAGCGCGGCAAAATCCTCATCGTTACGCACACCGGCGTACACATGATGACCTGCGGCAGCCAGCGTCTCGGTAAGGTTGCGGCCAATACCGGTACTGGTGCCGGTGACCAGAATGGATTTTTGTGCCGCCTCAGCCCAGGCAGACTCGGCCGGCAGCAGCCCGGCAAAAAAGCTGGTCAACAGCATGCTGACCGTGAAGCAGAACCCTTTGAACATGCTCTTATCCTCTCTTTTTGCGGTTTGCGCGCACGGTAGCACAGGTAAACGCGCCCTCGCTTTGCCCCCGGGCAAGGCCGGAGCGACCGGTGACCGTTCGCAGCAGGGCGAATTGAGGCTGACTACTCCGGCTGCGCTTCTTTGGGCAGGCAGAACTGGAAAATCAACGCCGCTGCCAGTGCCGACAGCAGAGACCCCATAACAATACCCAGCCGATCCGCGCTCAGGTAGTCACCACCGGCATGCTCAAAAGCGAGACCGGCGATAAACAGGCTCATGGTGAAGCCAATGCCACAGGTGCAGGCCACGCCCAGCAACATGCCCCAGCTCACGCGGTCCGGCAGGCGCGCCAAGCCGAACAGTACGGGAATGCCCACAAACAGCAGGATGCCCAGCGGTTTGCCCAGCAGCAGGCCCAGCGCCACACCCAGCGTGACCGGCTGCACCAGATCCTGCGCCGAAATACCGCTCAGGGCCAGGCCCGCGTTAGCAAAAGCAAATAGCGGCAGAATCACCATGGCCACTGGCTTATGCAGATCATGCTCCAGCTCACGCAGTGGCGAGCGACCTTCCGCATCACGCATGGGAATACAGAAGGCCATCACCACACCGGCCAGCGTAGCGTGCACGCCGGATTTCAACACCGCGATCCAGAGCACGATGGCCAACATGATGTAGCCGGAGGTGCGCGTCACGCCACGCAGGTTCATGCCCACGGCCAGGGTCAGCACCACGGCGGCAACCGCCATGGCCAGCCAGGACAGATCACCGGAATAAAACACCGCGATAATCACGATGGCGGCCAGATCGTCGAAAATGGCCAGGGTCAGCAAGAACACTTTCAGTGCCACCGGCACTCGCGCGCCGAACATGCCCAGTAAAGCCAGGGCAAAGGCGATATCGGTAGCTACCGGAATGGCCCAACCTTCCATGGCTGCTTTGTCGCCCCAGTTCAGCCACACATAGACAGCCGCCGGCACCAACATACCGCCCATCGCGCCGAGCCCGGGCAGCAACACCTGGGACATGGAAGACAGCTCGCCCTCGCCCACCTCGCGCTTGATCTCCAGACCAATCAGAAAGAAGAACACAGCCATGAGGCCATCATTGATCCACAGCACCAGCGGCTTGTTGATGGCCAGCGCACCCACCTGTACGGCCACCGTGGTATCCAGCAGCGCCGCATAGAGCGTGGCCAGGGGCGAATTGGCAACCACCATGGCGGCCAGGGCCGCAAACAACAACAGTACACCACCGGCGGACTCGGTACGCAGAAAATCTCGCATTGCATTGGCAATCATGAACAGGGCCTCCCACTGACCGAATCAGATTGGTACACAAGCCAAACCACGCCTGGGCAGGCTTTTTCTTTAGTCTACAACCAACCGCTGCGCACAAGATACGACCTCACGACCGGGAACGCGCTATGCTAGCGGCCATCTGTTACACGGGTTACGCAGAACCGTTCCGATGAAAGCTTGCGGGACGGGTCAGCGACGGCCCGGAACCCGCTGCCAAGGAGCCAGCCATGAGTACCGTCTATGAATTTGTTGCCACCACCGCCGCCGGTTCTGAAGAGCCATTGGAAAAATATCGGGGCCAGGTGCTGCTGATCGTTAACACGGCCTCCAAATGTGGCTTCACCCCGCAGTTCGAAGGCCTGGAGCAGCTCTACCAGAGCTATCACGAGCGCGGCCTGACCATTCTGGGCTTCCCCTGCAACCAGTTCGGCAAACAGGACCCGGGCACGAACGACGAGATCATGGAGTTCTGCCAGCTGAACTACGGCGTCAGCTTTCCCATGTTCGGCAAGATTGACGTCAATGGCCCGGAGACGACGCCCCTGTTCCAGCACCTCAAGAAAGAGGCCCGCGGTGCGCTGGGCACGGAAGCGATTAAATGGAATTTCACCAAGTTTCTGGTCAACCGCGAGGGTGAGGTGATAAAGCGCTACGCATCAACCACCAAGCCGGAACAAATGGCCAAGGACATCGAAGCCCTGCTCTAGCCGTCCGCGCCAGCGCCCCGCTCAGGAACCGCCCTGCCCCCTTTGGCCGGGCGCGTAGCGTTCCTGGGCCCGGGCCTCAACATCCTCGCGATAGAACGCCACCTCTTTCCAGTCCTCATCCACGTAGCGCTGCACCTGATCGGTAAAGTGGGGCGAGGCCGGATCATTACTCTGACCGCCGACCAGGATGGATCGGGCCCGCAGCCGGGGGCCAAACTCCACCGCCGCTGCGAAGCTGTTACCGGCCTGACCGTACAGCTTCTTGCTACCGTTCATGCGGCGCGAACCAAAATCCGCCAGCGCACCCCAGTGACTGTGGCCCATGCCCACGGGCACGCTGGGCTGCTGGTCATCAAAAACCAGGGCAATATCGCCGCTTAAGCGCTGGAAGCGGTTCACCTCACCCCAGGGCATGGCCCACTGGCCAAAATCCTGTTTCAGCATGGCCACCGTGTCGGCAAACACCGCCAGCTGCTGTGCTGGTGTCAGACCCGTGGCGCAAAAGTTGATGGCGGTCATCAGGTCCTGACCGGCTGGCCGGTCCGGATGGTCCAGACAATTTAAGCTGTAGAAGTTAGCGAGGGTCATGGCCACGGATTCGCGGCCAGAGCGCAAATCCCAGTCGCGCAGCACCGCGATCGGCTCAGCCAGTGCCGGCAGGGGATCAGCCGCTGTATCCCAGGCCGCCAGCAGCGACGGAATAATCAGGCGAAAACCCGGCAGATCGGGGCTGTGGGCCAGTTGTACCAGCCCATCCAGCGTCAGATCCTGTACCTGTGACAGCACCTCCACCGCATGAATTCCCCGGAAGTTTTCCGGGTCCGGCGCCATGTATGCCGGGTAATCCTCCGCCCGCGGGCTATCCGGCCCGGCCGCCGTAAAGGGCGTGGAGTTGGCATT
>JABSSV010000146.1 GCA_013213875.1 Lysobacterales bacterium | reverse complement strand
TTCCTTGGGACAGAGCTGGCGGGTTATTTCCCCCTGCCCCTGCAAGAGCGCTATGCGGACTTGATACCGGACCACCGGCTGCGTCGGGAAATCGTGGCTACGCAGGTCACCAACAGCCTGGTAAACCGCATGGGAATCACCTTCGTGCTGCGTATGCGTGAAGACACGGGTGCCTCGCCGGAGCAGCTGGCACGGGCCTACACGATCGCGCGCGAACTGTTGGATGCTCGTGATTTCTGGCGTCGGGTGGAGGCGCTGGACAACAAAGTGGATGCGTCGCTGCAGAATGAAGCCCTGTTGATCATGTGGGAACAGCTGCGCAAGTTCACCCGCTGGCTGGCCAATCTGTCCGGGCAGGAGCTTTCCATTGAAGCGATGATTGCGCGTCTTCAACCGGGCTTTCAGGCCATGCAAAAAGTGCTCTACGGGCGGCTTGATGAGAGTGAACAGGCCGCCGTGCAGCAGCTTGAGCTGCACTTTGTGGAAGGGGGCTTTCCCAAGCGCTTTGCGCGCCGTCTGGCGCTGCTGTCCCAGCTCTTCCCGCTGCTGGACGTGGTGGAAACGGCTGCCGCCGGTGATTTTGATGTGCTGCAGGTAGCGGATGTCTACCGCGGCTTGGGCGACAGCCTGGGATTGAAGTGGCTGCGCACGGAGGTTGAGCGCTTGCGCGTCGCCGGTCAGTGGCATGCCCATGCGCGCGGCAACCTCCGCGATGAATTGTATGCGCAACACCGCGGGTTGGTTGATTCTGCCATTGCCACCTGCGGGCTGGACGATGACCCGGTGCCCGGCTGGCTTGAGCAGCATCGGGAAGACGTTCGCCGCGTCACGGAGATGATGGAAGACATGCGTAACCTCAAGGCCATGGACTACGCCACTGCATCCGTGGCCATTCGTTCCCTCGGACAGCTGTTGGTAGCCGCCAGCTAATGGCCCGCGAACGGGTGCATTTCATGGCCAGCGCCAGCGCTTCAGCGCAGGCGGCGCTGGCGGAGGTAACGGGTCGCTATGGGCAGGCACCGCTGACCGAGGCGGACGTGGTGGTGGCTATTGGTGGTGATGGCTACATGCTGCACACGCTGCATGCCATGACCGAGAGCGCGCTGCCTGTCTACGGCATGAAGACCGGCAACGTGGGTTTTCTGATGAACCGTTTCGTAGCCGAGGGTCTACTGGAGCGCCTCGATGCGGCTGAGTTGGTCGCTCTGCACCCGCTGCGCATGAGTGTCAGCACCCAGGCCGGCGAGCAGGTCGAAGGACTGGCGATCAATGAGGTCTCCCTGCTGCGGCAGACCAACCAGGCAGCGCATATTCGTATCTCTGTAAACGGCAGCGTCAAGGTGGAAGAGTTGGTCTGCGACGGCGTGTTACTGGCGACCACGGCGGGCAGCACCGCCTATAACTTCTCCGTGCGGGGTCCGATCCTGCCCCTGGGTACAGACGCTCTGGCGCTGACGCCAATCAGCCCGTTCCGACCGCGCCGCTGGCGCGGCGCCGTGTTGCCCGCCAGTGCCCGGGTGCGCTTTGAGGTGCTGGATCCGGATAAGCGTGCCGTGAGTGCAACGGCTGATGCCTTCGAAGTGCGCAATATTGTGGCGGTGGATATCTACGAATCCCGGGCCCTGTCCCTGCGCCTTCTGTTTGATCCGGAACACTCTCTGGAAGAGCGCATC
>JABSSV010000145.1 GCA_013213875.1 Lysobacterales bacterium | reverse complement strand
GCAGTCCTGTTGCAGCAGCTTCAGGCTGGTGAGATCCAGAAACGATTCCATACGCGCGAGGAGCTGGCCTCGGTCCTCACCGAGCAGTAACTGCTTTTCATATTCCGGTGCGGGCAGCCCCAGGCTGATACTGAGAAGAAATCGATCTAACTGGGAATCTGGCAACGGATAGGTGCCAATCATATCCAGCGGGTTTTGCGTGGCGATGACGAAAAACGGATCGGGCAGGGCATGCGTCGTACCCTCTACGGTCACCTGATTTTCAGCCATGGCCTCCAGCAAGGCGCTCTGGGTTTTCGGCGTCGCGCGATTCACCTCATCGGCCAGCACCAGATCAGAGAAGAGGGGGCCGGGGTGGAACTCAAAGCGTTCTTCGTCGCGGCGATAGACCGACAGACCGACAATGTCCGCCGGCATCAGGTCGCTGGTGAACTGTATCCGTTGATAACGGGCGCCGGTCACAGCGGCCAGCGCGTGGGCGAGGGTGGTTTTGCCGACGCCGGGGATGTCTTCAATAAGCAGGTGGCCGCCGGCCAGGAGACAGGCAAAAGCCAGCCGCACCTGATTGGGTTTACCGAGTAATACCGTATTGACCGCCTCGCGCGCGGCATTAAGCTGCTGGCGTCGCTCCTGGGGGCTGAACGAGGCTTGCGCACTGATATTGCTTGAACTGTGATTCATGACTCCCCACCGATGATCGCGTCGAGCCGGGCGGCACAGATAAAGTCGTTTTCCGAAAGACCGCCCAGCGCGTGCGTAGTAAACCTCACGGTGCAATGGTAGGCCGCGACAGTGAAGTCAGGGTGATGTCCCTGTTCCTGGGCCAGCCAGGCCAGTCGATTAACGAACACCAGGCTGCGATCGAAGGTCGGAAAGGCAAGCTCACGCACCAGCGCGCGCCCGTCATCGCTTATGCGCCAGGCCGGGTTCAGCTGGCGCAGGAGTTTGTGCGCCCGCTTCGCAGTGACAAGCACGCCGTCCCCCCGACAGGGCGTGCAGTGCTGTTCTTCAAGACGGGGCTTGTCCACAGGTTTTAAATGCTCCTTTGGCGGCCGACATGGTTGCAACGGCGCGTCGCCTGCAAGCGGCGCTGCAGTATAGCAACGAGCGGCTTGTACTCGCTTGTATCCCTGCATGATGCGCGCTAGCGTGCGTCCATGAAAATATCGAATCCAGCGCTGGGGCTCGTGCTTTCCGGTGGCGGTGCGCGCGGTGCCTACCAGGTCGGTGTGTGCCGGGCCATTGCCGAGATCGTACCGGAGTCCGGGCCCTTTCCCATTTACAGCGGCACTTCAGCCGGCGCCGTGAATGCGGTGGTGCTCGCCAGCCATGCAAATCATTTTGCGCACGGCGTGGAACGCCTGGAGCATTTCTGGGGTCGGCTCACCTGCGCGCAGGTATATCGCACGGACAGCCTTACGCTCATGCTGTCCGCATTGCGCTGGCTATTGAGTGTGGGCAGCGGTGGACTGCTTCCCGTTGCGCCGCCCGCGCTGCTGGATAACAGGCCACTGCGGCACCTGCTGGAGACCTCGATTCAGTGGTCTGCGTTGCAGGAGCGCATCGCTGCTCGTGATTTGCAGGGGGTTGCTGTCACCGCCTCGGCCTACCAGCGCGCCAGTGCGGTCAGTTTTTTTCAGGCCACGGACGCGGTGCAGCCCTGGCAGCGCTCACGCCGTATTGGCCAGCCTGTGACATTGTCGCCAGATCATGTCTTGGCCTCCGCGGCATTGCCCCTGCTGTTTCCAGCGGAGGCTGTGGGTCATGAGTATTACGGCGACGGCGGTATGCGCTTGAAGGCACCACTAAGCCCCGCTATCCATCTTGGTGCGGAACGCATTCTGGTCATCGGCACCCGCGATGATCGACCTGATCCCGCACCGCTTGAGCCCATGGCCTATCCTCGTCCCGCAAGCATCGGGGGCTATCTGCTCGACACGGTGTTCATGGATTCTTTGGAGGCGGACCTGGCGCGCGCCCGAAGAACCAATCAGCTACTGGCTGCCATGACCCCCCAGCAGCGGGAGGCATCTGGTTTGCGTCAGTTGCAAACGCTGGTAATCAAACCCAGCCGTGACCTGCGGGAATTGACCGCCGCCCATGCGAAACGCATGCCCCTGGCGGTCCGGCTTCTCCTGCGCGCGCTGGGCGGCTGGGGTCGAGACTGGCGCATGGCCAGCTATCTGCTCTTCGAGGCGCCTTATCTGCACGACCTGATGGCGCTCGGATATGAAGATGGCTGCCGGGCGCGTGCCCGGCTGGAGGCATTCTTGCAGGGGTAGCGCTTTAGGCCACTTCCTCTTCAACTGGACGCAGGGCGGGTTTAAAGGCGGGCTGCTCGAAACCCTCGATGCGGGTTTTGGGAAAATCATCCACGGCAATGACTTTGGCAGCAGCCTCCTGTGCGAGGCGCACCAACCGGGCCTGCTCTTCATTGATCACGCCGCTCTCCACCGCGCGCCGCACGAGCTCAGCGTAGTTGTCCACAGACACGCTTTCGCCCAGGGCATTGCGGATAGCCTGCTCAGCTTCCCGGGACTCCAGCACCAGATGGAAGGCGTGGGCCACCCGTCCGGCCGCATCATCGGCGTCGGACAGATAGACACCATGCGTCAAGCGATCACGGCTTTCATTCTCGCTCATCAATAGGGAAGCGACAGCGGTGCTGGTTTCATCAAGCGGCGTTCCGTAGGGGCGACCAAAGGGGAACACCAACAGTCGGAGCAGGCCGCCCAGCCCGGGCACCGGGAAATTGCGCAGGATGTCGTGCAAGCTGTTCTGAATGGTATGCAAGCTGTCCTCGATGGCCCAGCTCACCAGGGGCAGATCTTCCTCGGGACTGTCGTCATCGACAAATTTCTTTAGCGTGGCGCTGGCCAGATAGAGGTGAATCAACGCATCGGCAAAACGGCCTGACAATGACTCCTTGAATTTGAATTTTCCGCCCAGGGTCAGCAGCACGGCGTCTGCCAGCAGCGCGAAGGCGGCGCTCATGCGCGTCAGCTGTCGGTAGTAGCGAGCGGTCTTGCCCGCCACCGGCGCACGGGTGGTCCAGCCAAAGCTGAGGCCGAGCATGAGCGCACGCACGGCATTACTGATTGTAAAGCCGGCATGGGAGAACAGCGCGTGGTCAAAATCACGTCGTGCCTGACTGTTGGCTGGCCCCTGAGCCGCCTGCATTTCTTTCAGCAGCCAGGGGTGGGCCCGGATGGCGCCCTGACCAAAGATGATCAGGGAACGCGTAAGGATGTTCGCCCCCTCTACCGTGATGGCGACGGGCAGTGCCTTGTAGGAATGGGCCAGATAGTTGTTGGGTCCCTGGATAATCGCCTTGCCACCGTGGATGTCCATGGCGTCATTGATAGTTTCCCGATTGCCTTCGGTCAGCTGGTATTTGAGGATCGCCGACAGCACGCTGGGTTTCTCGCCCTCGTCCAG
>JABSSV010000144.1 GCA_013213875.1 Lysobacterales bacterium | reverse complement strand
TTGCAGTTGTCTCAGAACGCGTTGCTTGTTGCCCGTATCCAATGCAGTGGTGGGTTCATCGGCAATCAGTAACCGCGGCCGCAGAGCGTGCGCATGGGCAATCATGATGCGTTGCCGCATGCCGCCGGATAACTCGTGCGGCCAGCTGCGGGCGATGGCCTGTGGATCTTCGAAGCCCACCGCTTGCAGCGCCTGCTGCACGGTTTTGCGGGCATCCGAGGTGGACAGATTCAGCTGGCGCCTGACGACGCGCTGTAACTGACGTCCGACGGTGCTGACCGGGTCCAGCGCGGTAGAGGGATCCTGGAAAATAGCGGCCATACCCTGTCCGCGAAGCTGTCGACGCGCTCGCGCGCTCAGTGTCAGTAAGTCGATGTCACCCAGCCGCAGGCGGTCGGCCCGATAGGTAAACAGCCGCCGATCAAGCAGGTCCAGCAAGGCCAGCGCCGTCAGAGACTTGCCACTACCCGAGGCGCCCACCAGCCCCGTGAGCGAGCCGGGCGGGAGGTCGAAGTCAAGCCCATGCACCAGCCTTTGCTGTTGCTGGCCACCATTGAGGTCGATGGTCAGGCCGCGCACCTGCAGGCAGGCGGTCATGAGGGCGCCTGCTTGATGCCCATGCCATCCTGCAGCGCGTCAGCGGCCAGATTAAGCCCGAGCAACAGGAGGAAGAGACAGCTGGAGGCGGCCAGAAAGTTACCCAGGTGTCCGGCGAGAATATCCTGCGTCGCCTCTGCCAGCATCAGGCCGAGGCTGACCCCGTCATCAAGGCCGATGCCGAGAAAACTGAGAATCACCTCGGTCTTGATGGCAGCAACAAAGGTCAGGCTGGCCTGCACCAGTAGCAGATGCATGGTGTTCGGCAGCAGATGACGCTGCAAAATTTGCTGTCCGGGCAGACCGATAGCGCGGGCTGCAAGAATGAAATCCTGTCCGCGCAAACGCATGACTTCGGCGCGAACCAGCCGCGCGGTCGTGGTCCAGAATGACAGAATCATGGCCAGATACATGGCCGCTACACCGCCGCCAAAGGCAAAGGCCAGGGCGGCGGCCAGCAGGAATACCGGCACCGAATCGAGTACGCCAGCCAGCCACATGACGCAATGGTCCAACCAGCTGTCATGGCGCCAGCCGGCCATGCCGCCCAGGCAAGCGCCAATGGCGATAGCGCCCAGGGTCACCAGCAGGCCGACACGAAAGGCCGTCGCGGTGGCCACCAGGGCGCGGTCAAAAATGTCCTGTCCCAGGCGATTGGTCCCGAACCAGTGGCTGGCGCTGGCCTCGCCCCAGGAAATATCAGATCCCGCAGACCACCCCTGTCCCAGCCAGCCTATGCTGGTGAAGCTTGCCAGCAGGCCCAGCAGCAAAATCAGCAGGCAACCAGTGCGTCCGCTCGGCGAGCGCCACACTATGCGTAACCATTCAGGACTCATGGCAGCCTCCCGCGTGGATCTGCAAGGCGGCAGGCAAACTCTGCCAGCAGTTGCACCACCACAAACAGGGCGGCCGTGAGAGTAACAATGGCCAGCAGCACCGGTTGATCACCACTGCTAATGGCATCAAAGGTCACGCGGCCGATGCCGGGGATGCCGAAATAGGTCTCGAGCAGTAGGCTGCCTGAAACCAGTACCAGGGGAATGGAATAGAGCACTCGCGTGATCACGGGCACCAGGCAATTGCGAAGTACCGGGCCGCCGAGCAGGCCCAACGGGGTGGCCCCGTAGGCCAGTGCGGTGCGCACATGGTCCCGTTGCAGTTCTTCCGCCGCGACGGCGCGATAAAAGCGCGTGTTGTAGCCCAGGGTCACCAGTAGCAGTGCCAGCGTTGGCACGGTCACATGCAGCAGATAGGTGCCCAGCGAATCCATGCGCCAGCCGCGTGCGGGGAACCAGTTGAGGCCATAGGGGGTGCACAGCAACAGCTGAAGCGCGATGATGATGACGAGGAAGCTGAGGCTGAGCCCGGTCACCGATGCGCCCAGAATCAGCCGGTCCCACAGACTGTCCCGGCGCCAGGCCGCCCACAGGCCGGCGGCCAGGCCGAGCAAATTACCCAGAAGAAAACCGGGTAGCACCAGCGCTGCGGTCACCGGCAAAGCACGCTGCAACAGCGCGCTTACGGATTCGCCCGAGCGGTTGGAAAGCCCCAGATTGCCGCTGGCCAGTTCCATCAGCCAGTGCCCATAGCGGCTCCAGAACGGCCGGTCATAGCCCAGTTCGGCGCGGAGCTCGGCGATCTGTTCCGGCGTGCTGTTGCGACCGATCAGCTCATAGGTCTGGTCGGGTCCGAACCAAACCATCAGGGAGAATGTCAGCAGCGTGACACCAAGCAACAGCGACAGTGCGTAAAAGCTGCGTGCGGCCAGAAAACGGCCCGGCATTAGCGTTGCCCGTCAGGGTCGCGCAGGTCCACAAAGCGCATGGCAGAGCCACCCACGAAAGCCCAGTCCGGCTGCAGGATCACCTGGCGGTCCCAGAGCAAAACCAGCCGGCGCACCAGGCCCGTTATCGCTGCACACTCATCCATGACCCGCTGGTTGGCAGCCCGATAGAGCTCGGTGCGCTGGGGCGAGGGTGGCAAGGTGGCGGCCGCACTGAAGGCGGCATTGAATTGCGGGTCATCAAAGCTCGCAGCGTTGGCGCCGGGGGCACGATGCGGGCCGTAAAACAGCTGCACGGTATTTTCGGCATCGGGATAATCCATGGTCCAGGCGCTGGTGATAAGCATCACCTGTCCCTGGCTGTAGGCCCGGTAGTAATCGCCAAAGCTGGCGTAGGACAGGGGTTGTATCTTCTCTCGTGGATAGCCGATGGCTTCCATAAAGCCCCGGAATTGTTCGAACAGTTGTCGTTCAGTGACGCTGGTAGGGAAACCGTACTCCAGTACGGGCAGATTGTCGGCATGCCAGTCTGCGGCAGCGAGCAGGGCGCGAGCCGCGGCCGGATCGGCCTGGGTGGAACCGCGGTCCTGATCCGGATCGAACTCTGGCAGACGCGGCGGAATAATGCCGGGGAACAGCTCACCGATGCCGCCAAAAAAGCGCTGGTTGCGCTGCGTCCAGTCAAAACCCTTCACGATGGCACAGCGCAGGGCCCGGTTGCGCTCGTTGCGCTGCGGGTCTTCGCTGTAGCCGATCTCGGGGTCCGCCATATTAAAGACCGTGTAGACAAAGCCCAGTTCCGGCGCCGCTTGGAGCTGGAAACGCTCTTGTAGTTCGGGCTTCAGCGTTGGCGGAGCGGTGCTTTCCAGCACCTGGCCAAATTGCGCTACGGGAACCTTGGTAAACTGCGTGAGGCCGCTGTAGAAGCTAGACCAGCGCGCTGCGTCCTCGGCGATAAACTCTATTTCCAGCTCATCAATAAAGGGCGAGCTGCGACCCTCTAGGGCGGTCAGTCCCAGCCCCTGATCGCGCTCTGGATCAAAGCCCTCCAGCGCCAGGTCGAAGGTTTCCTGACGAAAATGCTCGTTGCGGACCAGACGCGCGCGTGCGCTGTCGATGCTCTGCAGGCGAAACGGCCCCGAGCCCACCGCGCGACGTCCCAGTTCAAGCCCATATGCGGTCACCGCTTCGCGCGGTACCACGCCGGCAAAGCCCTGCGCCAGCGTGTGCACGAACTGGGGGAATGGCTGGGTCAGTCGGATTTCCAGCGTATAGCGATCGAGCGCTCGCAGCCCGCTGACCGGCTGCTCATAGTTGCTGCCCTGGGCTTTCCACTCGTCCAGACCCTCGATGCGTCCCTGCCACAGCCAGGCACCCTGGGAACGGGTTGCCGGATCGAAGTGGCGCTGCAGGGAGTAGATCACATCCTGCGCCGTGACCTCACGCCCCTTGCCGTCGGCGAAGGCCGGATCGTCGATGAAATGCACGCCCCGTTTCAGGCGGATGGTGAGCGTGAGCCCGTCCTTGGAGAGCTCCGGCATGGCAGCGGCCAGATTGGGCGCCAGCTCATAGGGTCGGGCCAGGTAGCGATAGCGATAAAGCGTATCGTAGAGATTGAGTACCAGGAATTTAGCGTAGCGCGTGCCGGCTTGAGCCGGATCCAGCGAGGCAGGTGCTCCGTCCAGCGAATGCACGTAACGCTTTGGCTCGGTAAGGTCGGCTGCCGAGTCCGCAGCATCCTTGCAAGCGGTTTGAAGGGACAGGAGCAGCACAGCCAGCGCAAGGCGCAGGGTGCTGTCTGACTTCATTCCTCAAAATCCTCCAACAGGGCTTCGTAATCCAGTTCCGGTGGACTGCCATCATAGATCAGATTGGTTCGCCTCTGCAGCCAGGCATCGCGAATAAAGACGTAGGGGTCATATTGTGCGTCGATTTCCGCATCCAGCGGCAGCAGTTCCGAGCGCAGCTGAATCAGTTCCGCGGGAATAGGCCAGTAAACGCCCTCACGGGCGGCGTAGGAAATCGGATGGAGGTAGCCATAGAAGCTCCGGCCAAGCAAATCCCGCGTGGTGTAGGGCCCAAGGAAGGGCATGACCAGATAGTTGCTGTCCTTCCAACCCCATACGGCCAGCGTTTGCCCGAAGTCTTCCCGGTGGTAGGGCAGGTCGGCCCGCGAGGCAATATCGAAAAAGCCCAGCAGGCCAAAAATCGTGTTGGCCAGGAAGCGGTCCGTGCTTTCGCCCAGTTCCTGCCATTTACCCTGCATGATCTGGTTAAAAGCCGTCACCGGATAGTTCAGGTTGCGGAAAAAGTTACCGATTCCGCGCTTGATGGGTGCGGGTGTAACCGTGTCATAGCCCTTGGCCAGCGGGCGTGCTACATATCGATCCACGCCCATATTGAAGGCGTGAATTTTGCGGTTGTAACCTTCCCAGGGATCATTGATCGGATCCGTGTTGCGACTCTGGGTGCCGGCACAGGCACTCAGGAATGCCACCGTGAGGGCGCAGATCAGCAGCCGGCGCCAGGGTCTTACTTTGCTTGTT
>JABSSV010000143.1 GCA_013213875.1 Lysobacterales bacterium | reverse complement strand
TGGCAGCAAGGATGCGGCCCGCCGGGTGGAGCAGGATCTGAGCCGGCACGGGGTACGCGATATTGACATTCGCCGTTCGCGCGGGCTGTATAAGGTGCTGGTGGGGCCCTTTGATCGCGCCGACACGCTGGCCCGCATGAGTGAGCGTGTTGTTGAACTTGGCTACGAACGCCCCCATCAAGTGACTCGCTGATACCATGCAGGCATGCTGCGCAAGATGATGAAAAGATTACTGTTAACCTTGACCCTGCTGCTGGCCCTGCCCCTTCAGGCTCAGGTCCCAACGCCGGATCGACCGGCAGCGATGCCGACGCCGGCGGCGCCCCAGCTGGGCGCGCGCGCCTACATCCTCATCGACTACAACAGCCTGCGCGTGCTGGCAGAGAAGGACGCGGACCAGCGTTCCGATATCGCCAGTATGACCAAGCTGATGACCAGCTATGTAGCTTTTAAGGAGCTGGAGGCTGGCAAGGTAGCGCTTGGTGACAAGGTGCCGGTCAGTGAGACGGCCTGGCGTACCGGCGGCTCGCGTATGTTTATCGAGCCGGGTCGTGAGGTGACGCTGGAGCAGCTGTTGAAGGGCGTCATCGTGCAGTCTGGCAACGATGCCAGCGTGGCCCTGGCGGAACATCTGGCCGGCACGGAGGCCGCTTTTGCGGATCTCATGAACTTCTACGCGGCCGAGCTGGGCATGAGCAATACGAGCTTCACCAACGCCACGGGCCTGCCGGATGAGAACCACTACAGCACGGCCCGCGATGTGGCGCTGCTATCCATGGCCATCATTCGCGACTTCCCCGAGTACTACACCTGGTACTCGCAGAAGGAGTACACCTACAACGGTATTCGGCAGCACAACCGCAACAATCTCCTGTGGCGTGATCCGGCCGTGGACGGTCTGAAAACCGGTCACACGGAAGCGGCGGGCTACTGTCTGGCGTCCAGCGCCAAGAATGATGGCATGCGCCTGATCAGCGTGGTCATGGGCTCGGCCTCCGAGCAATCCCGCGCTGCCGAGAGCCAGAGCCTGCTCAACTACGGCTTTCGTTTCTTTGAAACGGTGCAGCTCTATCGGGCCCAGGAGCAGCTGACCGAGGCGCGTGTCTGGAAGGGCGAGCAAGAGATGCTGGCGCTGGGGGCAGCGGAAGATCTGTTTGTGACCATTCCGCGCGGCCGCTATGAAGATCTGGAAGCCAAGCTGCATCTGCAGGAAGACATTCAGGCCCCGGTAATACAGGGGCAGGAGCTGGGGCGCGTCAGCGTTGAGCTGGATGGTGCGCTGCTGGCGGACCTGGGGCTGCAGGCCCTGGTCGCAGTGCCCGAAGCCGGCTTTTTCGGGCGCAGCTGGGATTCCCTGATGCTTTGGGGCGAGGGCTTGTTCGGCGATGACTGAAGAAACCCTGCTTGAGTTTCCCTGTGCGTTTCCCATCAAAGCCATGGGGCGCAACAGCGACGATTTCGAACAGCTGGTGACCACGCTGATTTTTCGTCACGCGGCGCCGGTGCCAGGCGAGGCAGTCAAGGTTAATGCCAGCGGGCAGGGTAACTTTCTGTCCGTTACCGTCACCGTAGAGGCCACATCCAAGGCCCAGCTGGACCGTATCTACCAGGACCTGACCGATAACGAGCAGGTGTTGATGGCGCTGTGAGCGCTCCCGCTTAATGACTTCCGAAGCACCGTCTGATTCACGACCCGCGCTGCGGGTGCGGCGCCTGGGCCTGACGCCCTACGAACCGGTCTGGCACAGCATGCAGGCTTTTACCGATGCGCGCGGTCCGGCAACGGCCGATGAAATATGGTCCCTGCAGCATCCGCCGGTATTCACGCAGGGTCAGGCGGGTCGCGCCGAGCATGTGCTGGCGCCGGGTGCCATCCCCGTGGTGCAGGTGGATCGCGGCGGGCAGGTGACCTATCACGGTCCCGGCCAGCTGGTGATCTATCCATTGCTGGACCTGCGTCGCCTGGGCCTTGGCGTGCGCGAACTGGTTACCCTGAGTGAGCAGGCCATTATTGAGGTGCTGGCGCGC
The DNA here is from genome assembly GCA_013213875.1 of Lysobacterales bacterium. GTDB lineage: Bacteria > Pseudomonadota > Gammaproteobacteria > Xanthomonadales > SZUA-36 > Marinihelvus. Next base: position 7,233 of record JABSSV010000143.1, on the reverse strand, counting down.
TATGAGCTGGACGGGCAGCGTCGGGAAGACGCGCCGGGTGTCTATGTAGACGGCGCCAAGATTGCGGCCCTCGGCCTGCGCGTGCGCCGCGGCTGCAGCTTTCACGGTCTGGCGTTTAATCTCAGTCTGGATCTGGAACCTTTTGCGCGCATCAATCCCTGCGGCTACGAGGGGCTGGCGGTAACCCGTCTGGTCGATCTGGTGACGGTGCAGGAAACCGTGGTGGAACAACAACTTTTGACGCAGCTGGCCCTGCTGCTGGGCTACAATAAGGCGACTGAGCACCTGACCGCGCCCTGGACGCCGGTTCCGGTGCCATCTGAGGCACAGTCATGAGCAACGATCTGAAAATCCCCCTCACCATCAAACCGGCGCCGCCGCGGGCCGGTCGCAAGCAGCTGGGTGAGGACAAAATGGCGCGCAACACGGCACAGTTCGACGGTGACGCGCCCAAGCTACGCAAGCCGCCCTGGATTCGTGTGCGCCTGCCCAGTGGTAATGCGGTCGGTGATCTCAAGGATCAGCTGCGCGCCAAATCACTGGTCACGGTCTGCGAGGAGGCCTCCTGCCCCAATATTCACGAATGCTTCAGCAAGGGCACGGCAACGTTTATGGTGCTGGGTGATATCTGCACGCGCCGCTGTTCCTTTTGCGACGTTGCGCACGGGCGGCCGAAGCCGCCAGATGCGTCAGAGCCGGCCAAGCTGGCGGAGACCATTGCCCAGATGCGCTTGCGCTACGTGGTGATTACCTCGGTGGATCGGGACGACCTGCGTGATGGCGGTGCCGGTCACTTTGCGGAATGCATCGAGCGCATCCGCACGGCGACGCCAGGTATCAAGATCGAGATTCTGGTGCCTGACTTCCGAGGCAAGGGCCGTATGGAACGGGCCCTGGACGTGCTGGAGCAGACGCCGCCGGATGTGTTCAACCACAATCTGGAAACGGTTTTTCCGCTCTACCGCAACGTGCGGCCCGGTGCCGACTACCAGTGGTCCCTGACGCTGCTGCAGGAATTTAAGCGGCGCAACCCGGAAGTGCCCACCAAGTCCGGCATCATGCTCGGGTTGGGAGAAACCCGCAGCCAGGTGGAAGAAGCCCTGCGCGACCTGCGTGCACACGACGTCGACATGCTGACGCTGGGGCAGTACCTGCAGCCGACCGCGCACCATCATCCGGTGATGGCCTACTGGTCGCCACAGGAGTTTGATGAACTGGGCGAATACGCCTACAGCCTGGGCTTCAGCCATGTGGCATCAGGGCCCATGGTGCGTTCGTCCTACCACGCGGATGTGAGCGCCGAGCAGTCCGGGCTCATGGACCTTGCGCAACAAGGCTGCGCCTGAGCAAGCCTTGTTATTGCGCCACAGGGCTGCTTAGATGGAACCTCAGGCCCCGCCCGGTGGTCTGATGTCAGGCATCCAGCCTCAGGCTGGCGTTGAATGAAGGAGCTACATCGTTGAGATTGCTGATCGTTATTTCTACTTTCCTGCTGGCCGCCCCGGCCGCCGCCAACGCGCCTGCCGAAGATATCCTGCTGCAGCCGACCATGGAACAGCGCTTCACAACCAGCGTTGCCACCAAGCTGCTGACCAACTGGCACTACAAGGAAACGCTGCTCAACGATGAGCTGTCGCGACGCATTCTGACCAGCTATGTGGAAATGCTGGATCCGAACCGCAGTTATTTTCTGGCCGGTGATGTGGCTGAATTCGAGGCCTATGCCGATCAGCTTGACGACGCGCTGCGGCATACGGACCTGACCCCCGCCTTCGCGGTTTACAACCGCTACCTGGAGCGGGTGAAAGAGCGTGTTGGCTTCGCGCGCGACCGTCTGGAACAGCCCTTTGATTTCACGCTGGATGAGTCCTACGAGTACGATCGCAGTGAAGCTCCCTGGCTGACCAGCAGCGCTGAGATGGACGAACTTTGGCGCCAGCGGGTGAAAAATGACTATCTGCGTCTGAAATTGGCCAGCAAGGAGCACGACGACATCGTGGAATTGCTGGACGAGCGCTATGCCAATCTGGACCGTCGCGTCAGCGAGCTGGAAACGGACGATGTGTTCAGCTTTTTCATGAACGCCTTTGCCACCGCTATCGAGCCACACACGGCCTACATGTCACCGCGGGGGTCCGATAATTTCGAGATTTCCATGAAGCTGTCTCTGGAAGGTATCGGCGCCCTGTTGGGCCGGGAAAGCGAGTACACGCGCATCGCGCGGGTGGTGCCCGGTGGTCCTGCGGATCAGGATGGTCGCTTGAAAGCCGGTGACCGGGTGGTTTCCGTGGGCCAGGGCGCCGAAGGCAAAATGGTCGACGTGGTAGGTTGGCGCGTTGATGACGTGGTGGACCTGATTCGTGGTCCCAAGGACACGGTGGTGCGTATTGAGGTGCTGCCCGAGGGGGTGAGCGTTGATAGCCCCAGCACCTTGATCGATATTGTGCGCAACGAAGTGAAGCTGGAAGAGCAGGCCGCCAGCAGCCGCATTATCGACGTGCCCCAGGCCGACGGCGCGGCGCCGCTGAAAGTTGGCGTGATTGATCTGCCCGTGTTCTACCTGGATTTCAACGGCCGGGCGCAGAACCTGCCGGATTACCGTTCCAGTACGCGCGATGTGGCGCGACTGCTGGAGGAACTGAAAGCGGAAGGCGTGAGCGGCATTGTGATGGACCTGCGCAACAACGGCGGTGGGTCCCTGCTGGAGGCTACCACGCTGACCGGCCTGTTCATCGATCGTGGTCCTGTGGTGCAGGTGCGCCACGGAAACGGACGGGTGAGCACAGAGGAAGACACGGATTCGGGCATGGCATGGGAAGGGCCGCTGGCCGTACTGGTCAACCGCTACAGCGCGTCGGCCTCGGAAATTTTTGCGGCCGCCATTCAGGATTACGGACGTGGCGTTATCGTGGGTGAGCCCACCTTCGGCAAAGGCACCGTACAGTCATTGTTGAATCTGGATGACTATGGCATGCGTGACGCCTCACGCATGGGTCAGCTGAAGATCACCCAGGCGCAATTCTTCCGGGTTAATGGCGGTTCCACCCAGCACAAAGGGGTGATCCCCGATATCCGCTTCCCCTCTGCGGGTGATCCGCAGGAGTATGGCGAGAGTTCCCTGCCCAATGCGCTGCCCTGGACGGAAATTGATGCGGCCCCCTTCCGGCGTGTGGCGGATCTAGAGCAAATGGTAGCCGTGACCGATTCGCAGTTCCGCAACCGCATGGCAGACGACCAGGAATTCAACTGGCTGCTGGAAGATATTAACGAGTACAACGAATCACGCGAGACGCGCAGCATTTCCCTGCTGGAGCAGGCGCGCCGGGATGAAGTAGCCAGCAAAGAAGCCAAGGACGAAGCGCGTGAGGCGCTGCAGCAAGGCGGTGGCCCGCTGGTGGGCGAGATGAACCCGTTGAACGAAACCGAGCCGGGCGAACTGCCGGAGGAAGCCGTTGCGGATGCGGGGGAAGAAGAGACTGATGAGCGCCCCGACCTGATGCTCCGCGAAGCGGCTCGCATTGTGGCTGACATGATCCCCCTGGGCGCTGACACGGGTCTGCTGGCGCAGCAGTTTGCCTTGCTCCGCGAAGCGGGCAGTGCCGAACAGATCAACTGAAGCTGGCGGTGTCGTCCGCTGCCAGGCGACCGGTCACTGACCTGGCGGGCGCTGCGCTAGCGCCCGCTGATCCCTTCCAAAGGTCCCTCTGACTTGGCCACGCAGTCGCTGATTTATCGCGTGGCGGTGCCGCTTCCCCTGTGGCAACTGTTTGACTATCAGGCCCTGCCTGATACGCCGCCGCTGGTGCCCGGCTGTCGGGTACAAGTGCGTTTTGGCGCCCGTCGCCTGATGGGTCTGGTGGCAGAGGTGACGACGCACAGCGCCGTGCCCGAGGCGCGGCTGCAGCCGATTCTGGGGGCGCCGGACGGGCCCCAGCCCATGCTTTCCGTGGAGTTACTCGATCTGCTGCGCTGGTGCGCTGCCTACTACAAACATCCCCCCGGTGAGGTGCTCTGCCATGCGCTGCCTCCGGCGCTGCGCCGTGCTGACCAGCATTTGCCCGAGCCGCCCTTTCAGTATCGTCTGAGCCCATCGGGACAGGAGCGCTTGGCTCAGGGCCCCGGCCGGGCGCCGGCTCAGTATCGACTGCTGGAGGCGCTGGGTGAGGGGGCACTCAGTCCTGCGGCACTGCGTCAGCAGGCCACGGCCAGCGCGGCCCAACTACGCACCGTGGAGCAGCAGGGCTGGCTCCGCCGCGAGGCGCTGGGTGCGGGCAAGCCGGTCGGTCTTGCGGGCCCATCGCTAACGGCGGAGCAGCAGGCTGCACTGACCGCCATGAACGCGTCCGGACCGGGTTTTGCCTGTCACTTGCTGGACGGGATTACCGGCAGTGGCAAGACCGAGGTTTATCTGCGCCTGGTAGAGCAGGTGTTGCAACGGGGGCAGCAGGTGCTGATCCTGGTGCCTGAAATTGGCCTGACGCCCCAGCTGCTGCGGCGTTTCCAGCAGCGCTTTGGGCTGGAGCCAGTGGTATCCCATTCGGCCATGGCCAGCCGTGCGCGGCTGACGGCCTGGGCAGCGGCGCTGCGCGGTGAGGCGCAGCTGTTTATCGGTACCCGTTCGGCCCTGTTTTTACCGCTCCAGAATCCGGGCCTGCTGATCGTCGATGAAGCGCACGATGCGTCCTTTAAGCAGCAGGACGGATTCCGCTACGGGGCGGCAGACGTGGCGGTGAAGCGCGCTCAGGCCCTGCAGGTGCCCGTGGTTCTTGGTACCGCCACGCCAACGCTGGAAATGCTGCATAACGCCGATCAGAAGCGCTATGCGCACCATCGCCTCCGGCAGCGCGCCACGGGCGCTCCGGAGCCGGCCTGGCGGGTAGTGGATCTGCGTCAACAACGGCTGGAAGCCGGACTCAGCCCGCCAGCGCTGACCGCGATTGCCGACACGCTGGCGCGTGATGAGCAGGTGCTGGTATTCCTGAATCGCCGTGGCTACGCGCCCGTGTTGCTGTGCCACGAGTGCGGTTGGCACGGAGAGTGCCACCACTGCGATGCCAATATGACCTGGCATCGCCAGAGTGGGCGTCTTCAGTGTCACCATTGTGGGGCCCAGGCCCAGGCACCGCGCTTCTGTCCGGTCTGCCGCGCTGATGCGCTCAGTAGTGCCGGCGAGGGTACGGAACAGCTGGAGCAGTTTCTCCAGCAGCGCTTTCCGGACACGCCGCTGCACCGCGTGGACCGGGACCGGGTCCGTCGCAAGGGTGAGCTGGAGGCTGTGGTAGACGCGGTGCGAACGGGTGATCCCTGCATGCTGGTGGGGACGCAAATGCTGGCCAAGGGCCATCATTTTCCCAAGGTCACGCTGGTGGTGGTGGTGAGCCTGGATCAGGCCCTGTACAGCGCCGATTACCGCGCCCTGGAACGGCTCGGTCAGCTGCTGGTACAGGTAGCTGGTCGAGCCGGCCGGGAGCGCCGGCCCGGTACCGTGCTCATGCAGACCCACCATCCGGAGCATGCGGCCCTGCAGTGTTTGCTGAAAGAGGGCTTCGAAGCCTTCGCGCGCGGTTTGCTGGAGGAGCGACAGCTGGCGCAGCTGCCGCCCTACGCCTACCAAGCCGTATTACGGGCGGAAGGTCAGCAGCGGGCCGATCTACAGCGCTTTCTGGACGAGGCGCTGGCCTGTTGGCCCGGCCCTGCCGGCAGCGGCTTCGGGCCTTTCCCGGCCATGATGGAGCGGCGTGGCGGCTTGCTGCGTTGGCAGTTGCTGCTGCAGTCGGAACAGCGCGCTGCGCTACAGGCTTGGCTGGATCGCTGGCTGACGCAGGTGCAGGCCTTGGCGTCCAGTCGCAAAGTGCGCTGGGACCTGGATCTCGACCCGCAGGAATTTTGAGGCATGATTGTTGTCTATGCTGCGCTGGCGGCGCGATCTTCAGCTAAAATAAAATCTCAGCGCGGCGCGCACAGGGGGGTCACGGCCGAAGCGGAGTCAGGGCTTAATCACGGCACACTCATGACCCGGTGTAGGTAAGGCGCCACAAGTAAAAGGATGATGAGCGCATGATAGAAGTAGAAAACCACGATTCTCTGCCCCCTGTAGGCAACCGTGCCGAGTGGCAGGCCTTCCAGGCGCTCAGTGAGTCGGTGAATCGCGAGATTATCGGTCAGGAGCGCCTGATGCGGCGCCTGATCATGGCCCTGCTGTGCCACGGCCATTTACTGGTAGAAGGCGCACCGGGTCTGGCCAAGACCACCGCGATCAAGGTGCTGGCGGACCGCATTGAAGGGGACTTTCATCGCATCCAGTTCACGCCCGATCTGCTGCCCGCGGACCTGACCGGTACGGAGATCTATCGGCCCCAGGAGGCGGTCTTCGAATTTCAGAAGGGGCCTATTTTTCATAACCTGATTCTGGCTGATGAGGTGAACCGTGCCCCGGCCAAGGTGCAGAGCGCGCTGCTGGAGGCCATGGGCGAGCAGCAGGTCACGGTCGGTCGGGTCACCTATGCCCTGCCGAAACTGTTCCTGGTTATGGCGACGCAGAACCCCATTGAACAGGAAGGCACCTACCCGCTACCGGAAGCCCAGCTGGACCGTTTTCTCATGCACGTGGCAATCGACTATCCCGACGCACAGGCCGAGCAGGCCATTCTGGCCCTGGCCAGGGGTCAGGCACGGGCGGAATTGCAGGCGCCGGAAGCTGCACCGACGCTGGTGAGCCAGGCGCAGGTGTTTGCCGCTCAGGAGCAGGTCCTCGGCCTGCACCTTGCGGAATCGCTGGAGGAGTACATGGTGCAGCTGGTGCTGGCCACGCGTTCACCGGGCCGCTGGGATAAGGATCTGGCGCGGCTGGTCAGCTTCGGTGGTAGCCCCCGCGCCACCATCAGTCTGGATCGCTGTTCCCGCGCCCATGCCTGGCTTGATGGACGCGACTACGTGTCACCCGACGATGTGCATGCGGTGGTTCACGATGTGCTGCGGCACCGGGTGCTGCTGTCCTATGAGGCAGAGGCGGACGGCGTGACCGTTGATCAGCTGACTGACCGGCTGCTGGACCTGGTACCGGTTCCCTAGCACGCGCATGTCCGCTCGGGATCTTGGTGATGGCATTGAGCTCTCGGCGGCGGAGCTGATTGCGCTCCGCCCCCGCTGTCACGCGCTCACGCTACCCATGCATCGGCCCGCTGCTTCTGCGCTGGCAGGCAATTATCGGTCGCGCTTCCGCGGTCGCGGTGT
>JABSSV010000142.1 GCA_013213875.1 Lysobacterales bacterium | reverse complement strand
TGGGGCAGGGACCCTCCGTGCTGGCCTATTACTTCATTACCGATGAGGAGCAGGCCTTTGAGATCGGCACCTTACCCATGCCGGCCTTTGATTTCGATGAGACCATGGCGGCGCGCATGTACATTCCCAAGGCCGTTGGCTACACCGGAAATGTGTCCGTATTGAACGAGGGAGCCTACGCCTCCGGCTTTATCAGCAATCCATTAATTGACGATGACGGAATTGTGCGCCGGACGCCCTTGCTACATGCCTTTGGGAATCAGGCCTTCGAGTCCCTGGCCCTGGCCATGGCGGGAACCTATCTCAATGATATCGCGCTACCGGTCTTTGTTGATGAGCCGCTGTTGTTGGAGGGGTATCCACCGCTGGAAGCGATAGAAATCGGCGGGCGCCGTATTCCACTCGATGCGCAGGGCGCGGTCATGGTGCCTTATCGCGGCGGCCGGGGCAGCTTTCCCTATCTGTCTGCCACAGACGTGATAAACGGTCAGCTTGAGCAGCCCGAGTTGTTGGAGGGTGCGATTGCGCTGGTTGGTGCTACGGCTCCGGGCTTACAGGATTTACGCGCAACGCCCTTCGGCAGCATTTATCCGGGGGTGGAAATACATGCCAACGTGCTGGCCGGCATTCTGGATGATAATTTTCGCTGGAAGCCTGCCTACTCACGTGCGGCTGAAATGCTGGCGGTTTTGGCCTTCGGATTGGCCGCCGCACTCCTGCTGCCGCTCCTGTCAGCCATTGTGGCAACGTTCACGGCGCTGCTGATGCTCGGCAGCGCTGTCTGGCTCAATTTTTATCTCTGGGATGCGCAACAACATGTGCTCCCTCTCGCCAGCACCCTGCTGGTCATTTTCGGTGTCTACCTGATCAATATGTTCTTTGGCTACTTTTTTGAGAGTCGAAGCCGCACGCACATGAATGATCTTTTCGGTCAATACGTGCCGCCTGATCTGGTGGCTGAAATGGCCCACGACCCCATGCATTATTCCATGGAATCCGAGAAGCGAGAGCTTAGCGTCCTGTTCACGGATATTCGCGGCTTTACCTCCCTGTCCGAACAGCTGGATGCGGAAGAACTTTCAGAACTCCTGAATCGCTTTCTCACCCCCATGACGCAAGTGGTACACGAGACCACAGGAACCATCGATAAGTACATGGGGGATGCGGTCATGGCCTTCTGGGGCGCGCCGCTGCGTGACGCCCATCATGCTCGCAATGCGATTCATGCGGGCCTGGGTATGTTGCGGGAACTCAAGCAGCTGAATATGACCTTCTGGAAAGAGGGGCGTCCGGAGTTGGCCATCGGTGTTGGCGTCAATACGGGCATTATGAGCGTGGGCAATATGGGCTCGCACTTTCGTCGTGCCTATACGGTGTTGGGTGATTCGGTGAACCTGGCGTCGCGGCTAGAGGGCTTGACGAAAAACTATGGCGTTGAATTTATCGTCAGTTCCTATACCAAGGAGGCGGCACCGGAATTTGTCTATCGCGAGATCGATCGTGTTCGCGTCAAGGGCAAACAGAAGCCGGTAGTGATTTTTGACGTCAGGGGTGAGAAGGGCCTGGTTTCAGATGATGAAATAGGGCAGCTGGAGCGATGGGATCAGTTTCTGAAGCTTTACAGGCGTCAGCAGTGGCAGGCCGCGAAATCTCTTCTCGATGATATGCAGGC
>JABSSV010000141.1 GCA_013213875.1 Lysobacterales bacterium | reverse complement strand
TCCTGCATCAGGAAGTCGAGACGGCGGCCGACCGGTTCGTCCAGACCCAGTGTGCGGCGGGTCTCGAGCACGTGCGCGTCCAGTCGGTCCAGCTCTTCGTCCACGTCCATTTTCTGCGCCAGCACGGCCACTTCCTGAGCCAGTCGTTCCGGTTCCAGGTTCTGACCGAGGTCACCCACCCGCTCACGCATGCGATCATGCAGGGCCTGGCGAATATCCGGCAGCCAAGCGCGGATGGCGCCGGTCCAGTGCTCGATGCCGGCCAGGCGCTCGGCCACCATATGATTGATCTGCTCACCTTCCCGGCCACGTGCAGCTAACAGCTGTTCGGCCGCCTGCTCCAGCAGTGTCATGGCAGCTTCATGCAGCGGTGCAGGATCACGCAGCTGCTCCGTGACCACGCCAGGCCAGCGCAGCAGGTCGCTCAAATTCGGCTGTTGCTGGACCTCCGTCAGCCCGCCCAATTCCTGATGCAGGGCGAGGAGCTGTGTCGCCAGTTCCTGATTCAGGCACAGACCGCCGCCGGGGCTGCCGGCCAGTTCCTGGTAGCGCAGGGTGGCATCAACCTTGCCGCGTTTCAGGTAGGCGCCGAGCCGCTCACGAACCTGGGGTTCGAGCACGCGAAACTCTTCCGGCAGACGCAGGCTGTACTCCAGATAGCGGTGATTGACGCTGCGCAATTCCCAGCTCAGACGTCCAAAGGGGAATGATTGCTCGGCAGCGGCGAAGCCGGTCATGCTACGGATCATTTTTGGTTCCGGGTATCGAGGAATGGCACAATGGTAGCCGCTCGCCCGTGCTGGCAACAGCACGGCATGCAAATGCCAGCGCGCCGCGCTCCCGGAACGCGCTCTACTGGACCATGAAATCACGCCTGGGATGAGGGGGAATGCGATATGAGACCGAGCAAGCGACAGCCGAATGAACTGCGAGCGGTAAACATCGAACGCAACTACACCATGCATGCGGAGGGCGCTGTACTGATCGCCTGCGGCCATACGAAAGTGCTGTGCACGGCATCGGTGGAAGAACGCGTGCCACCGTTCCTGCGTGGCAAGGGGGAAGGCTGGGTCACGGCCGAGTACGGCATGCTGCCGCGCTCCACCGGTTCACGCATGCGCCGGGAGGCCAGTGCGGGCAAGCAGGGCGGACGTACCCTGGAGATTCAGCGCCTGATTGGCCGTTCCCTGCGTGCGGTGGTGGACCGGGCGGCCCTGGGTGAGCGCACCATTACGCTGGATTGCGATGTGATTCAGGCCGATGGGGGCACGCGGACCGCCTCCATCACCGGCGCCTATATTGCGCTGGCCGATGCCTGTCGGGCCCTGCTGGCGGCTGGCAAGTTGCAGCGTGATCCGCTCCATGGGCAGGTGGCCGCTGTGTCCGTAGGTATCTTTGGCAACACGCCGGTGCTGGATCTGGATTATCCGGAGGACTCGGCCGCCGAGACCGATATGAACGTGGTCATGAATGATGGCGGCGGCTTTATCGAAGTGCAGGGCACGGCCGAGGGCCATGCGTTCCGTCGCGGTGAGTTGGACCAGCTGCTGGATCTTGCCGAGCAGGGGATCGGTGAATTGCTGGAGCTGCAGCGCGCGGCGCTGGCGCGCTGACGGCCATGAGCAAGCAGGTGGTGGTGCTCGCCAGCGGTAATCCCGGCAAGCTCAGGGAACTGGAGCAACTGCTTGGCCCCCAGGGACTCAGTTTGCGTCCCCAGTCCCACTGGGACACGCCGGAGGCGGATGAAAACGCCAGCACCTTCCTGGAAAACGCTCTGATCAAGGCGCGCAATGCAGCGGCACACACGGGGCATGCGGCCATCGCAGATGATTCGGGTCTGGTGGTGCCGGCGCTCGGGGGGCGCCCCGGTATCCGCTCCGCACGGTTCAGTGCCGAAGGCACGGACGCGGCCAATAATCAGCACCTGCTCAGTGAGCTGGCTGCGCTGCCGGATGCGTCGCGGGCCGCCTACTTTTACTGTGCCATGGTTTTTGTCGATCACGCTGGGGACCCGGCGCCGCTGGTGACCAGCGCAGCCTGGCATGGTGAGATTCTGACCGCCCCCCGGGGCGACAACGGTTTCGGTTATGACCCCCTGTTTTTCGTGCCGGAAAAAAACTGCGCCTCGGCCGAGTTGGCGCCAGCGGTCAAAAACGACATCAGCCATCGGGGCCGGGCGGTGCGGGCGCTGCGCGACGCGTTGCGGGCGCGGACCGGCCGTGAATCCTGAGCAGGGGCTGCCGCCGCTGAGCCTGTATGTGCACCTGCCCTGGTGCATTCGCAAGTGTCCCTACTGTGACTTCAACTCGCATACGCTGCGGGACGAGTTGCCAGCGGATGACTACATCCAGCGCCTGTGGGAGGATTTGGAGCAGGACCTGCCGCTGGTCTGGGGACGCACGGTACACACCATCTATTTTGGCGGTGGCACGCCCAGTCTGTTCAGTGCTGCCCATTTTGACCGTTTGCTGGCCGGGTTTCGGGCCCGGCTGGATCTCGCGCCCGGTGCCGAAATCACGCTGGAGGCGAATCCCGGCACGATCGAGCATGACAGCTTTCAGGCCTATCGCGAGGCGGGTATCAACCGCGTCTCGCTGGGCGTGCAATCTTTTCACGACCCACAACTGCAGGCCCTGGGGCGTATTCACGGCGGTGATGACGTGCAGCGTGCGCTGGCTTCGCTCCAAAGCGCTGGTCTCGACAACTTCAACATTGACCTGATGTTCGGACTGCCCGCCCAGAGCACGGAGCAGGCCTGTGACGATGTGCGCATGGCGCTGGCGGCAGATCCGGCGCATATCAGTTACTACCATCTGACGCTGGAGCCCAACACGGCCTTCGCCGTCAATCCGCCGCCACTGCCGGGTGAAGAACGCTGCTGGGAGATGCAGGATGCAGGCTCCGCGCTGCTGGAGGCGGCGGGTTTTGCCCAGTATGAGCTGTCTGCTTGGGCCCGACCGGAGCGACAATCACGTCATAATCTTAATTACTGGCGCTATGGGGATTACCTGGGCATCGGGGCCGGCGCGCATGGCAAACTGAGCCTGCCCGCCAACGGCGAGATTCAGCGTCTGATAAAGGTGCGCCATCCGCGGCGCTACCTGGCTGGCGAACGCTTGGCGAAAACCCATGTGCTGCAACCTGCAGAGCGG
>JABSSV010000140.1 GCA_013213875.1 Lysobacterales bacterium | reverse complement strand
TGGCGCAGATTGTCGAAGTCCGGCGAGTGCTGGAGCGCTTGCTGGTGGTCAAGGCCGCGGAGCGTGCCAGCCACGACCAGCGCCGCGCACTGGCGGCTCTGGCCATACACCTGGACGGTTTAAGTGAAGATCTGCCCAGTTTCATGCGTTTGGACCGGCGTCTGGACCAGTTGCTTGGCGAGGCCTGCCGTAACCCGCATCTGGTAAGCTCTTTGACGCCACTGCATGCCCACTGCCGACGTCTCTGGTACCTCGGTCTGCCGCGTGTGGATCTGGCCAGTGCGGCCACTTTTCATGCGGCGCTGGCGCGCTCCGTGGTGGATGGCGATGGGGGCGCTGCCGTGCGCGCGCTGAACGGGATTATTACCATTCTGGAAGGCCTGGTTGAGGACCTTGATCGAATCGACTGATGGTTAACGCCTAGATGACTCACCGTTTGCAACATGTGCTCGTTATTGGGGCCGGTACCGTGGGCGCCTGCTGTGCCTGGCATCTGGCGGCCGCGGGTCATGAGGTCACGCTGATCGACCGGGAACTGCCGGGCCAGACCACCAGTTCCGGCAATGCGGCCTGTATCTCACCATCCCAGGTGGTGCCCTTTTCGCATCCCGGCGTATGGAAAAAACTGCCCCGGTGGTTGCTGGACCCCCTCGGGCCTCTGACCGTCCGCTGGCAGCATCTGCCCTGGGTAGCACCCTGGCTCTGGCGTTTCTGGCGCAGCGGCACGGCGGCTGGTGTCCAACGTTGCGCCCGCGCTCAGGCGGCGCTGATGCAGCAGGTCAGCGACGACTACGCGTATTTGCTGAACCGCGCGGGGCTTAATCATTTCTTACGCGCTAGTGGTGTCATTTCCGTGCATGACACACCGGAGGCGTTTGCGGCGGACCGCTGGGTCTTCGAACTGGAGGCGGAGCTGGGTTTTGAATGGCATCCGCTCAATGCTGGCGCCCTGAAGGAGCTGGCGCCGGCGCTGCGGCTGGACGACGGGGTCGCTATCTTTGTGCCCAGTTGGCAGAACACCACCAATCCCGCGCGCATGACCGCAGCCATCGCGGAACATGCCATGGGCGACGGTGTGCACTGGCGACAGGGCGCGGTAAGCCGTGTTCAGGCGGGTACCGACGGCGTGGCGGCGGTGCTGGAAGGTGGCGGCAAAGTGCAGGCCGATGCGCTGGTTGTGGCTGGTGGTGCCTGGTCCAACACCCTGGCGGCACAGCTGGACTTCACGGTGCCCATGACGGCCAAGCGCGGTTACCACACCATGCTACCTGACCCCGGCATTACGCTGGACGTGCCGATCATTTCCGCCAGTCGCTCCTTTGTCATGACACCGCTGGAAGACGGGCTACGGCTAGCCGGGACGGCGGAGTTTGCACGGTTGGACGCGGCGCCTGCCTATGAACGGGCGGCGGTGCTGGTGCGACATGCGAAAGACTACCTGCCCGGCCTGAAAACGGCGCAAGCCAGCGAGTGGATGGGCCAGCGCCCCATGATGGTGGACTCGGTGCCGATCATCTCCACCTCGCCGCGCCACGACAATGTGTTCTACGCGTTTGGGCACGGGCACTATGGGCTGACGCAGGGACCAACGACCGGACGCCTGATTGCCGCTCTGGTGGCCGGCGAGCCAACAGGTCTGGATATGACCCCTTACCGGATGGATCGCTTTTCATGACGCAGACGCCAGCAGCCACCACTTTTCACTGCATTGACGCCCACACCTGTGGCAATCCCGTCCGCGTCGTCGCCGCCGGCGGGC
>JABSSV010000014.1:2970-7034 GCA_013213875.1 Lysobacterales bacterium | reverse complement strand
CGTAAAGGATGCGAAAATTATTCGTGATAGGCACAGTTTTGAGGCCAGATCGAAGGTTTTGCTTAGCACTCTGGAGCGCTAGGATGCGCACGGAACGGTCGCGCTAGCGGAACATGTCCCGGACCTGCTCCAGGGCGCCGGCCAGCACGTCGAATTCCTCCAGCGTGTTGTAGATGCCCAGCGATGCACGCGCCGTCGCTGGCAGACCAAAGCGCGCGATGGCCGGCATGGCGCAGTGGTGCCCGGTGCGGATAGCCACTCCGTGGTGATCAATGATGGTGCCAATATCGTGCGGATGGATATCATCGAAGGTGAAGGAAATAACACCCGCCTTGTGCGCAGCGGTGCCTACCACCTGCAGACCCTCAACCGCCTCCAGGCGCGCCGTTGCCGCCTGCAACAGCCAGGCTTCATAGGCCGCCACCTGATCCATACCCAGATCCAGCAGATAGTCTACCGCCGCACCCAGGCCAACCGCGCCGGCAATATTGGGGGTGCCCGCTTCGAACTTACCCGGCGGCGGGTTGTACTCGGTACGCTCAAAGGTCACCTTCTTGATCATCTCGCCGCCGCCCTGATAGGGCTCCATGGCAGCCAGTACCTCCATGGGCGCCCATAGACCACCGATACCGGTCGGTCCGTACATCTTGTGGCCGGAAAAGCAGAAAAAGGTGCAACCCAACGCCTGCACATCAACCGCCTGATGCGGCAGGGACTGTGCGCCGTCAACCAGCAGGGGAATCCCTTTTTCCCGCGCCGCACGGGCCAGCTCGGCAATCGGATTGACCGTTCCCAGCGCATTGGAAACATGCACCATGCCGACCAGCTTGACCCGGTCGTTCAGCATGGCGTGATAGGCATCTAGGTCCAATTCGCCGGCATCATTAATGGGAATCGGCTTGAGCACAGCCCCGGTGCTTTCGCACAGCATCTGCCAGGGCACGATGTTGGCGTGATGCTCCATTTGGGACACGATAATTTCATCGCCGGGATTCAGGCGTGGACGCAGCCAGGCCTGGGCCACCAGATTGATGGCTTCCGTGGTGCCACGGGTGAAGACCAGCTCATCCCGAGACGGCGCATTGAGAAACGCCGCCATCTTGTCCCGGGCACCCTCATAGGCATCGGTCGCTTCCTGACTCAGCGTGTGTACGCCGCGGTGAATATTCGCATTGAGACGTCGGTAGAAATCATCGGTCGCCTTGATCACGGCTTCCGGACGCTGTGCAGAGGCGGCCGTATCCAGATACACCAGCGGCTTGCCATGCACCGTACGTTGCAGAATGGGAAAATCCGCGCGCACGCGGGCCACATCCAGGCCCGCGGGCGGATTCAGGTGATTGGCGGGTACGCTCATTGCTCTGCTCCCAGGGCTTTTGCCAGCCGCGCCGTCAGTGCCTCGCGCACCTGCCTATCGCTGACTTCGTCAATGACGGCCTGGCAAAATGCGCCGGTCAGTAACTGACGGGCGGCATCGTCGCTCAGGCCACGGCTGCGCAGATAAAACACGGCCGTTTCATCCAGCTGTCCGACCGTGGCGCCATGGCTGGCAACCACCTCATCGGCTTCGATAATGAGTTCGGGCTTCGTGTCCACTTCAGCCCGCTCAGAACGCAGCAGGTTGGCGTTACTCTGATGGGCTTCACTTTGGTCTGCGCCCGGCAGCACGTGCACCCGGCCATTGAAGACCGCCCGCCCCTGATCGCGAAGAACCCCGCGAAACAGCTGGTGACTCTCGCAGCCGGGCGCTTCATGCCGAACATCAAGGTGGTGGTCCACGTGCGCCTGACCGGTCGGCAGATAGGCGCCCAGCGCGCGGCAATGGGCACCGCTGCCGGCCAGACGGGCCCGCAGGTCGTGACGCGCTAGCCCGAAGCCCAGATCCAGACTGGCTTGCTCAAAATGCGCATCTGCGGCCTGTTCCAGCTCCGTTCGGGTCAGCAGCCAGCTGTTGGCCTGTCCGCCTTGCAGGCGACTGTGATGCAGCCGGCTGCCTGCGGCAATCTGCAGCTGCAGCACCTGGTTATAGGCGCCGCTAATGGCAAAATCCTCGATCAGTTCCAGGCGCGCATTGGGCTCCAGCAAGACCAGCAAGCGCGAGTTAATGAAAGCCGCCCGGGAACTCGCGCTGCTGCGCCAGCATAGCTGCAGCCGACCCGCGTCCACACCGGCAGCAACGCGCAGGAGAAACCCCTTGTCCAGATGGGCCGTATTCAGGGCGCTCAAGGACTCGTCTGCCGCTTCCGCCGGCAGGGTGGCCAGCAGATCGCGCAAGGACCCCTGGTCCTTAGCGAGGGCGGCCGGCAGCGCTTCCAGGCTGACGCCATGCGGCAGATCCGGCAGCGTTTCGTGACGGGCATCCACCAGCGTAACCGTCGCACACTGGTCCAAAAGCGGCGCCTGCTCTGTGGTCGCCGGAGCCGGCATCGGCTCCGCTTCCAGGCCTTTCAGCGAGGTATATTTCCAGGCTTCCAGGCGCCGGTGGGGCAGACCATGGAACGCAAACTGCGCCTGCGCCTGCACACGCATGGCCTCGGCCCATGCGGGTAGGGCTGCCAATCCGGCGGTCTCAAGCGTGGCCAGATGGCTCATAGGGCGTTGGCCATTTCCGCGATGCCGCCGTCTTCCAGCCAGGCATAGCCTTCTTCTTCCAGACGCCGCGCCAGCCCCGGCCCGCCGGAAGCCACGATGCGCCCTTCGGCCAGCACGTGCACGCGGTCCGGCTTGATGTAATCCAGCAAGCGCTGGTAGTGCGTCACCAGCACCATGGCACGGTCCGGACTACGCAGGCGATTCACGCCCTCGGCGACAGTCTTCAAGGCATCGATATCGAGGCCGGAATCTGTTTCATCCAACAGGGCCAGCTGCGGCTCCAGCACCGCCATCTGAAAAATTTCGTTGCGCTTCTTCTCGCCGCCGGAGAAGCCCTCGTTTACGGCCCGATGCAGCAACTCATCCCCAATATGCAGGATGTTGAGTTTTTCGCGCACCAGCTTCAGAAAACCCACCGAGTCCAGCTCTTCTTCGCCCCGGTATTTGCGCTGTGCGTTCAGCGCCGCGCGCAGAAAGTAGGTGTTGTTCACGCCCGGAATCTCAACCGGATACTGAAAGGCAAGAAACACGCCCTCGCAGGCGCGCTCTTCTGGCTCCAGCGCCAGCAAGTCCTTGCCCTGATAGCGCACGGAACCGGACGTCACCTGGTAGCCCTCACGGCCGGCGATGACATTGCCGAGCGTGCTCTTGCCGGACCCGTTGGGCCCCATGATGGCGTGTATTTCACCGGCGCCGACGCTCAGGTCCAGACCGCGCAGGATCTGTTTACCTTCCACTTCGGCGTGCAGGTCGCTTATTTCTAACATGTTCTAATCGCTCTGTATGGGTGGCAGCCGCTGCTCTAGCCAACGGCACCT
The DNA here is from genome assembly GCA_013213875.1 of Lysobacterales bacterium. Classification (GTDB taxonomy): domain Bacteria; phylum Pseudomonadota; class Gammaproteobacteria; order Xanthomonadales; family SZUA-36; genus Marinihelvus. The sequence continues at coordinate 3,624 of JABSSV010000014.1, read as the reverse complement.
TCGAGGCTGATTTCCAGCAGGGCTTTGGCTTCCACGGCAAATTCCATGGGCAGCTCGCGAAACACCTGCTTGCAAAAGCCGTCTACGATCATGCTCACCGCATCCTCCTCCGAGATGCCGCGCTGCAGGCAGTAGAACAGCTGGTCTTCACCGATGCGCGAGGTAGTGGCTTCGTGCTCGACCTTGCCGCTGGGGTTCTTCACTTCAATGTAGGGGAAGGTATGCGCACCACACTGCTTGCCGATCAGCATGGAGTCGCACTGGGTAAAGTTGCGCGCCTGGTCAGCCTTGCGGCCGATGTGCACCAGCCCCCGGTAAGCATTCTGGCCCCGGCCGGCGGAGATGCCCTTGGAAATAATCGTGCTGCGCGTGTTTTTGCCCAGATGGATCATCTTCGTACCCGTATCAGCCTGCTGATGGTTATGGGTCAGGGCCACCGAGTAGAACTCGCCCACGGAGTCATCGCCGCGCAGCACGCAGCTGGGGTATTTCCAGGTGATGGCAGAGCCGGTTTCTACCTGCGTCCAGGAGATACGGGATCGCGCGCCGCGGCAATCGCCACGCTTGGTCACAAAGTTATAGATGCCGCCGACGCCGTTCTCATCGCCCGGATACCAGTTCTGCACCGTCGAGTATTTGATCTCCGCGTCATCC
>JABSSV010000014.1:0-2870 GCA_013213875.1 Lysobacterales bacterium | reverse complement strand
CCTTGGCGAGCTCGTCTTTGAAAGTGGTGCCCACCGAGACCGAATCAAAAACCGCGTCCACGGCCACGCCGGCCAGCCGCGCCCGCTCATGCAGTGGCACACCCAGCTTGTCATAGGTTTCCAGCAGCTTTGGATCCACCTCGTCCAGACTCTGCGGCCGGTCCTTATCAGACTTGGGCGCAGCAAAGTAGGAGATGGCCTGGAAATCGATCGGGTCAATCTGCAGGCGCGCCCATTCCGGCGGCGTCATTTTTTGCCACTTGGCGTAGGCACGCAGACGCCAGGCCAACAACCACTCAGGCTCGTTCTTGCGGGCAGAGATGGCGCGGATGACGTTCTCGTTGAGGCCGGGCGGCAGGCTTTCGGTTTCAATATCCGTGACAAAACCGTGCTTGTAGCGGCCTTCAAGGTGCTGTTCTACCGTGTTACTGGTGCTGCTCATGGACTGCCTCAGGCATTCACAGTGGCAAGGGGCAGGCTTCTGTCCTGCACCGCTGCGGGTTGTGGGCGCATTTCCGCCAGCGAAATTCCACTCAGAGCGGCCAAGACGGCCTCGCTGATTCGATGCCACTGACCGCGCGCACGGCAGTTGGACTCCACCGAGCAGCGACCGGCATGAACACTGCATTCGGTCATGGCAATGGGCCCTTCCATGGCGCAGATCACGTCGGCAACGCTGATGTCACGCAGAGGTTGAAGTAGACGGTAACCGCCCGCTGGGCCTCGACAGGAACCTACCAGACCTTGCTGCGTGAGCACTTTCAGCACTTTGCTGACCGTAGGGACCTCCAAACCACAGTCTTCCGCCAGGGTCTGGGCGCTGCGCAGACTGCCGGGATCGGCGTCGAACGCCGCACCGAGCTCCACCAGCAGCATCACCGCGTAGTCTGTTAGCTTTTTCACCCTGAACATGGGTCTGTACCTGTCTCTGAGCCGGCCCTATATGGTACCAAATTGGTACCGATTAAACCGCCTTTTGCGTGAAAAAAGCGTGTCCACCGATGCAGGCATGGAATGCCGTCGCTACAATGCGCCGCATGGAAATTGAACTCGATGAACGAGCGCGCGCGGGCCATCGCTGGGCTGTAGAAAATTTGGGGTTGGCAGAAGCGAAAATCAATGTGCTGGCTGCTGACGCCAGCTTCCGGCGCTACTTCCGCATTCACAACCAGGCGAACAGTTGGGTGCTCATGGACGCCCCGCCCGAGCAGGAAGACAGCGCGCCCTTCGTCGCCGTCAGTCAGCGCCTGCATCAGGCCGGCGTCAGAGCACCGGAAATTTATGCGCAGGATCTGACCCAGGGCTACCTGCTGCTGGAAGATTTTGGCGACTCGCTGCTGCGCGAACTGCTCAGCACTGACAGCGCAGAGCATTGGATGCCACCGCTGTTTGATTTGCTGAGCGAACTCGCGCTGAACGTTAACGCACAGGGTTTGCCGGCCTGGGATCGCCCGCGCCTGCAGGAAGAACTGGATCTGTTCACGGACTGGTATCTGGCGCGCCACCTTGCGCATGACTGGGGCCCGTCCGGGCGCGCCGCCTGGCAGGCTCTGTGCGAGCAACTGATTGAACGGGCAGAAGCTCAGCCGCAAGTTTTTGTGCACCGGGATTTTCATTCCTGCAATCTCTTGCTGACCGGTGCCCAGCAGCTCGGCGTCATCGATTTCCAGGATGCGGTACGCGGACCCCTCAGCTACGATTTCGCCTCTCTGCTCTGGGACCGCTATATTCATTGGCCGCGGCACCGGATTGAGGCCTGGAGTGAACAGATGCGCCAGCGCCTGGCACCGGATCGGACGCCGCAGGACTGGCAGTGTGATGTGGACTGGATGGGTCTGCAGCGCAATTTGAAAATTGTTGGCATCTTTGCACGCCTGCACTATCGAGACGGCAAAGCGGGCTACCTGCACATGGCACCCCAGTTTTTTGCCTATCTGCGCGATGTATTGCCGCGCTACCAGGCCTTCAAAGACTTTGACGCGATACTGGAGGACTTGCCATGCGCGCCATGATACTGGCGGCGGGCCGGGGTGCCCGGCTGCGACCGCTGACCGATACGCTCCCCAAGCCACTGATCGAAGTCGGTGGCAAACCCCTGATTGCTCACCATCTGGAAAAGCTGGCCGCGGCCGGCTTTCGGGAGGTGGTGATCAACACGGGTCATCTGGGCGCCATGCTGCCGCAAGCATTGGGCAGCGGCAGTGACTGGGGGCTGATCATTCATTATTCCGAGGAGCCGGAAACAGCCCTGGAAACCGGCGGCGGCATTTTTCAGGCCCTACCGCTGCTGGGCGCGGCGCCCTTCGCCGTCATCAGTGGTGATGTGTGGACTGACTTTCCGCTGGATCGCTTACGTCATGTGAAATGCGACTGGGCGCATCTGGTCATGGTCCCTAACCCGCCACACCACCCGGACGGTGATCTTGCCTTGAATCATGGGCGCCTGCGCAGCGAGGGCCCCAATCGCTGTACCTTCAGCGGACTGGCGGTCTATCACCCGCGTTTTTTTGACGGCGCCGAGGCAGGCCGCTGGCGCATCACCCAGCGCCTCATGGATACCGCAGACCAGCAGCTGGTAACCGGCGAACTCTACACGGGGGGCTGGCACGATTCCGGTACCGCGGAGCGATTAGCCGCCCTGCGCGCTGCTCTGGACGTGGAAGACTGATCGCTGGTCTCCCGCCTGCTCGCGCTACCGTTCCTTACTTTTAGCACAGGTAATTTGTCCAGCCTGGCGTTAGCGTGTTACAAACACCGCACAATTCGAATAAGGAAACCTTCCCATGACCCGTAAGCTCGTCCCCCTCGCCTGCGTCGCCGCGCTGGCCGGTCTCACCGCCTGTAAGGAAAGCACCGGCCCTGCCGACCAC
>JABSSV010000139.1 GCA_013213875.1 Lysobacterales bacterium | reverse complement strand
GTTCATACAAGCTGCGCGCCTCAGCGGAAGATTCACACAAGGCCTGGAAGTCCGCGCGCTCGCTGGCACTCAATTCACCGTCGACCGCTGCCTGGACCAGTTCTCTTTGTTCCTGCGTCATCATCGTTCAAATCCTTTGCTGTCTAGCTTCGCCTTCATCGCTTTGCGCGCGGAAAATAATCGTGATTTCACGGTTTTCTCCGGCAACTGAAGGATTTCTCCTATCTCGCGGTAGCTGTGCTCTGCAAAGTGTCTCAGCACAATAACGGAGCGGTGATCGTCGCTTATTGCCTCCAGCGCCTGCTGCACGTCATCGCTGACCTCATGGGCTTCCAACTGACTTTGTGGACCTGGTCCCGGCGCTGGCTGGTCATCCACCCACTGCTCGGTGTGCTTACGACGCCTGATCTGGTTCAGTGACTCGTTCACCGCAATGCGATAAATCCAGCTAAAGAACTTGTGCTCGGCGTTGTAGCGGTGCAGGTTCTCAAAGGCCTTTAAAAAGGTCGTCTGCGCAACATCTTCCGCTTCGTCCGGCGACCGCAACATGCGATAAGACACGTTATAGATCGGTCGCTCGTACCGCCGGACCAGCGATGAGAGCGCCTGTCGATCACCTTTCAGGCAATCAGCAATAAGCTCCTGATCGCGGTCCTTATCAACCATTACGCATGACCTGGAAAAAAGTTGGTGTGTCGCTGGGGCGTAAAGCGCTCGGCTGCCATGACAGTTGGCCTAGCCCACATCGCTGGCGGTTTCGATAGCAAACAGACGATCAAAGCCCGAGTAGCTGAACACATCGTTGATATGTGCATTAACCTCCACCAGCTTAACGCTCTCGCCAGCCGCCATCAGGCGCTTGTGGGTGCGCAGCAGAACACCCAGACCGGCACTGGATATGTACTGCAAAGCCGACAAGTCAATCACACAGGGCCCCTGTTCTGAATCCAGAAACTCCTGTGCCCGCGGGGCTTGCGCGGCATCCAGACGACCGCTCATATGAATGACCCCATTGTCCGCTTTCGCAACCTTAAACATGTTGTGCTCCGTCGCTGATCACGACACTGATTTTACTTTCACGGTTGGCATATTCGTAGTGAATCGAATCTACCATTTTCATCACCAGAAAAAGCCCGAGACCTCCGGGCTGGCGCTGCTCCAACGGCGCATCAACGTCCGCCGCGGGCGCTGAGCGTGGGTCGAAGCGCTCCACGTCATAATCGGTGAGGGTAATCTTGACCCCCTGCTCGCAGGTCGCCAGTTCGAGCTGAATCGGATGCACGGTTTCCCGGTTGTAGCGCACCATATTGACAAACAGCTCTTCAATGCACAGATCTACGGCAAAGCGCAGCCGGGAGTCCACGCTCCCGTCACGGAAGAACTGATCAGTGAAGCTGACCAAGTCCTCCAGTCCATTCAAATCTCGTGGAAAACGCTTTTTCACTGGCACCTGCGCTGGCTGATTCATTGACGGCAATGCATGGCCGGCCCTGTGTTTTGTGCAGTGTATCGGCTCGCGGCGGGAGAGCCAAACCCATTAGGCAGGAAGCCGGCGCAGTAACACCAGTGTGATGTCGTCCGCCTGCTCCGTACCGCCGCCGTGGGCAAAGGCCGCATCAACCAGGGCCTGGGACAGCTCGGCCATGCTGTGATCGTGGTGTGCCTGCATGACGCGCTCAACCCCTGCTTCACCGTGCTCTTCGCCAGCCGCGTTGGCGAATTCATAGACGCCGTCCGACAGCAGCGCCAGCACATCGCCGGGCGCGAGTGTGATGCTGCCTGCCTCACCGGTCGCGTGCAGATCCATGGCACCCACGGGAAAGCTGGTTGGCTTGTACCAGTGGCAGCGCTTACTGGCCGCTGCAAAATGCAGGATAGGCCCCTGCCCCGCCGAATGAAAACGGACCTCGTGGCTGTGCGGATCCAGAAAACCCATAAAGGCGGTAATGAAGCGATCATCCGGCAGGTCTTCCGCCATCTGGTTGTTCACCTGACGGTAGGCCTCATCCAGAGACGCCCCCAAACGAAAGGCAACGCGCAACATGGCCTGCAACTGTGTGGCCGACAGGGCTGGCCCGAAGCCATGGCCGGTGGCGTCACCCAGCAGCATAAACAATCGCCCCTCCAGCATGACCAGGTCGTAAAGATCACCCCCGGTGTGATCGGTGGGCAAAAAAGCCCCGTGCAGATCGTAGCCCGGCACGTCCGGCATGGTGTTCGGGAGCGTGCTGATCTGAATCTCTCGGGCCACGGCGACTTCCTGCGCCAGCATGGCGTTGGCCAGCAACTCATCGGTCATGTAAGCATGCTGGATGGCCACCGCCACCTGTGCCGCCAGTGCCGGCCCGATCCACTCGTCATGCTCGTCAAACTGCCCTTCCGCCTCACCGACCCACTGCATCACACCCAGTGGCTCATCATCCTGTCCCAGAATGGGGATGTTGAGTAGTGAGCGCACCTGCACACCTGCTACCTGAACCGGGCGCTCCTGAAAGCGGGAGTCAACCGCACAGCGCGGGATATTGCTGATCTCAAGGGAACGCAGACACTCGCCTGCCCAGCCCTCGCCGGCGCGCAGACGTGGCGCTGGTTTCAGCGCCGGCGTCACCATGACCAGATCTTCCGATTTACGGTCCCGCAACCACAGCAGGCCGCCGTCGGCAACGATGGCCACCTTACCCACCGCCACAATCTCGCGCAGCAGTACGGGCATGTCCTCGGGCGAGGCCAGCCGGTGCATGATTTCCAGAATTTGAACCAGAGATTCGCGCGTTATTTCATTGGGCGAGTCGAAGGAGACCGGTTCGCTCATAAGTCCTGTGGCCTACGGCAAAACCTAAGCGTACCAGAGGCTGGCCGCTAGCGAATGGTAAAACTCTCACCGCAACCACATTCTTCCGTGGCATTTGGGTTATCAAACTGAAAGGTCTGATTCAGCCCTTCGGTGACAAAATCCACGCGCGACCCGTCCAGATAGGGCAGGCTTTCGCGATCCACCAGAATAGTGACACCCTGGTCCTCGAAGCGCTGATCCTCGGCGCTTATTTCCGTGGCCAGGGTCACCACATAGGCCCAGCCAGAGCAGCCGGTCTTACGCACGGCCAAACGCAGGGCAACACCCCCATCCTGAGCCAAAAAGCGCTGCACGCGCTCCGCGGCATTTGCGGTCAAGCTGATAGACATTGCGCCGGTTTCCTCTGCCAAGTGGGCGCCCAGCACGTAAAAGGCTGACGGCCCGTTCCCAGTGCTTTATTATCTTGGGCCTTTCGAGCCTAGATCAAGCTATTTTCCATGTCTACTAGCGCTATCAAACACTGCCTGTCCGGCGACATTGAGGTTGGAACCGAGGTCACCATTGAAGGCTGGATTCGTACCCGCCGTGATTCCAAGGCGGGCTTCTCTTTTTTGACCGTATCTGATGGCAGCTGCTTTGCGCCGATTCAGGTGGTAGCGCCCGCGGAGCTGGACAACTATGCGGACGAGGTACAGAGACTCACCAGCGGCTGCGCGGTTCGCTGCGTGGGCGAACTGGTCGCCTCCCGTGGCCGCGGTCAGGCTTTTGAGATTCAGTCCCGTTCAGTGAGCGTGCTTGGCTGGGTGAGCGACCCCGATACCTATCCCATCCAGCCTAAGGCCCATTCCATGGAGTTTCTTCGCGACGTTGGGCATCTACGGCCACGAACCAACACCTTTGGGGCCGTCACGCGGGTCAGGAACGCCTGCGCGCAAGCCATCCACCGGTACTTCCACGAACGGGGTTTTTACTGGATCAATACACCCATTATCACCGCCTCAGATGCCGAGGGTGCCGGCCACATGTTCAGAGTCAGCACGCTGGACATGGCCAATT
>JABSSV010000138.1 GCA_013213875.1 Lysobacterales bacterium | reverse complement strand
GCTCGCCATCGCCAAGCGGGTCGATCAGCCACACGGTCTGGCCGTCAGAAATTTGTACCAGCCCGAGATCCGCGTAATAGGTGCGCTCGCGTACGAATTCCGTATCGACCGCCAGTAATGATGCGCGGCGCCAGGCTTTTTCGGCGCGTGCCAGTTGCGCGGCGCCAGTGAGAATGATGGGCCGCTCAGCAGCTGTGAGTGCTGCCTCCAGTGGCTTGCGGTCTACAGGAAATGGTTCAGTGCTCATGTGGCTTAAGATTTTGCCTCGAAATGGAGTCTATCCACTGGGTTTGTCTGCGGTTTTTAGAACTCTAGAAACCTTGTGGCCATGGCGCAGTTGGTTTAAATTGCAAACTGGTATGCGGGTGCCTGATGACGCCGTGAACCATACCACGCACCCGCGCGGAAAGCGGAACTTACAGCAACGATACGTGCATATTTCATGGGTCGACTGACCAAAGCCGCGCTGGCGGCCACCATCTTCGGGTTTTTTGCGATTCTGGCCAGCAGCACGCCGCTGATGGCGCAGGACGCGGGCGCGGAGAGCGAGGATACGGCCGCGGAAGAAGCGAGTCGCAATCCGGAACGACGCGTGCGTCGCCTGGGCGATGTGGTGAGCGAGGATTACCAGCCCGATCTGGCCATTCCCGTACCCATTGCACCGTCCGCCGAAGAGGCGTTGGGCCCACGTCTGGACGATCCAGCGCTGGATCGCCGCCTGCAAGCAGCGCTCAGTGCGCTGTCTTCGCGCCCCGATGACCCGGCCGCGCTTAATCAGCTTAATCGCGTGCTCGACGCTGCGCTGACCAGCGCCTTGACCATGATTGACAGCGGGCAAACGGAGCAGGCAACCAGCATGCTCAATGCGATTCGGCAGATCGACCCCAACAAGCGGGGCCTGGGCAACGCCTGGGAACGGCTTGCCGATGCAGAACGCAGCAGCGAGAACTATGCGGATCCGGCGCTCAGCGGCGAGAAACTGGGCCGGGTAACCTCCAACACCCCCTTTTCCCTGCCCAATGCAGCGCAGGCGGCGCGTCTGGATCAGCTCATCTCCATGGTGGCTGCACGGCCGGGCTATCAACCGGCTTTAAACGAGCTCAATGGCTTGCTAACGGATTTGTTGGGTCAGGCTAACGTGGCCATGGACAACGGTGACTTCAAGACCGCAGAGCAGATTCAACAGGTGGTGCGCTCGGTCAATCCACGCAAGAGTGGCCTGAGTCAGTCGCGCGCGCGGCTCGCGCGCAGCCGCGAGGTGCAGGGCTGGCTGGACCAGGCTGCTGCCGCTCGTGAGGCCGGGCGTCTGGTTGAGCCCCTGTTGCAGAGTGCCTACTACTTCTATCGCAAGGTACTCACCGTGGATCCGGCCAATCTTCCGGCGCAGGCAGGATTGGAGGATATTCAGCAGGTGATGGTCGGCTATGCAATGGATGCGGCACAAAACCTGGATTTTGAACTGTCTGAAGCCTGGCTGACGGAAGCGGAAGCCATACGGGAAGATCAAAGCCTGGTGCTTGCTGGCCGCGCTGACATCGAGTCCTTCCGCACGGGCAAGGCGGATGCTATTGAAGCCGAGATTAGCAGCGCCCTGCGGGCTGGCGATCTGGAACTGGCGGAATTCAAATTAATTGATCTGATTGCCCTGGGCGGCTTTGAAGATCGCGTCCAGAATCTGCGCGAGCGCATGGTGCGGGAGGCGAACTATGGCGCTTTTGAGCCCGGGCATATTTTGCGAGACCCCTTTGAATCCGGTGCGGGTACGGCGCCGGCGGTGGTCGTCATATCTTCTGGCAGCTTTCTGATGGGCTCGCCCAGCGACGACAGCGAACGGAGTGACAACGAATCACCCATGCATCGGGTGACCTTTGAGCGTGGTTTCGCGCTTGGCCTACGGGAAGTCACCGTGGGCGAGTTCGCGGCGTTTGTGGCCGCAACCGGCTACCGTACGGAAGCCGAGCTGGTG
>JABSSV010000137.1 GCA_013213875.1 Lysobacterales bacterium | reverse complement strand
GGTTTTTGAATCTGGCCGGGCTGCTGAATACGCGTCTGTTCAAAGGCCAACTGCATTTCCAGGCACTGGGAACCAATTTCCGGGTCTGGTCTGACGGGATAGTCAGCCCGCTATTCGAAGAGCTTGAATCCACCTCGCGCCTGATCGCCTGCGAGTACGAGGATGTGGCCGGGCGCCAGGCGCTGCTGCACGACCCGGACTGGGTGCGCGACTTTCGGCGTGACTGGTATCACGGGCGACGGGGGAAAAACCTGGCGCGGCTGAAAACCAAACTGGGTTTACCGGACCATCTGGTGATCCGTGAACTGCACCTGCTGACCTTCGACGGGGCGCCGGTAGCGGACTGGGAAGGCGAAACCTTGCAACAGGTTTTTGAGCGTCTCGGGGCGTATCAAGCGGGTCGCTGCGAAGCGCGATCGGAAGCGGAAGGCGCCGCCTTCGACACCTTTCCCAATCCGATTGTCGATGACGCGGCCTTCATGCTGCAGTTGCTGCGCGCCTACGACAAAGGATTCCGTTTCTATGCGGACGTAGGCAACGTCGGCAATAAGGCCACGCTGGAACTGCTGCTGCACAAGAATTCCCTGCCCGGCTTTAATGATTCCGGTGCCCATATCACCAATATGGCCTTCTTCGACGCCAACCTCATGTCGCTGAAACTCGCCCAGGAGCGGGATCTGGCCACGGTCAGCACCATGGTGCGGCGCCTTACCCGCGAGCCGGCGGCGTTTTTCGGCCTCGATGTGGGCACGCTGGACCTTGGCGCCCAGGCGGATCTGACCCTGATAAACCCGGAAGCACTGCACGGTTGGCACTGCGACCGTACCCGGCGTCTGGAGTATCGGGAACTGTTCGCCCATGAGCAGATGGTGAATCGACCGGAAGGCATTGTAAGCCGCGTCTGGATTCGCGGCGCTACCGTTTGGCAGGACAATGCGTTCACGACCACGCTGGGCAGCCGGCCCCTGGGCCGTGCGCTGCGGGCTGCCTAAAACAGCATCTGGGTCACCATAGAGCCAGCAACTGCCGGGCCAGGGCAAGAAATGTCCTCACTGGTGCGTCCACAGCGGCCCCGCGCCGACACCTTTGTAAGCTCAGGGTTCGCACCGTGGCGTCTGGCGGGACGCTAGCGGCAGACGCGACCAACCGGCCCCTGATGGCCAGCGTTCCCTGCCCCCAGCGCGCCCAGCGCAACTAAAAAAGCGCCGGCTACTGCCGGCGCTTTTGGCGTTAACGCCCCCGGTCAGGGGCCAGATACGGGCCTAAAAATTGGCGCGAACCATCACGCCGTAGGTCCGTGGCTGACCGACCAGATAGCCCACGCGTGCGCGGGTCCCACGCTCCTGGTCCAGCGCGTAGCGCTGATTTTCATCGGTCAGGTTGTTGACGTAAAAAGCCACATCCCAGCGGTCGTTGCGCACGCCCAGGCGGGCATTGGCCACCGTATAGGACGGCATGAGCGGGTCGAAGGTAAACACGTTCTGAGTGTACGGTCCGCCGATATTATTCGGATCAAAGGAGGTCAGATCAACGGTACCGAAACCTTCCGCCAGGTCGCCAAATTGCGTATAGCGATCACCCGTATAGCTGATAATGCCATTCACATAGCCGTCCCAGTCGCCGTTCATCACGGGCCAGACATAGTTGCCCGCTATGGAACCCTGCACTTCCGCCACCGTGGGCAGGCGATTACCCTTGGCCAGCCCCCCCACCACGGTGGTGTTGCCACCGGCGTCGGTTGAGGTCACGGTGGAATCCAGCTCCGCTTCCTGAAAGCTCACCGTAAAGGCCCAGTCGAAACGATCAGTCGCCTGATGGGCAAACTCCACTTCCACGCCGGTGCTGTGCGCTTCGGGCACGTTAAACACCACGCGGGAGGAACAGGAGCCGGCGGTAACCGTGGCCTGCAGATCGGAGATGTCCTGATAGAACAGCGCCACGTTGAAGGTGGCGCGTCCGCCCATGAGACGGTTTTTAGAGCCGATCTCGTAGTTCCAGAGTTCTTCATCATCCCAGGCATCGTTACCGCCGAAGGTTTGCAGGTCCTGCGGTGTACACAGCGGCTCGTTCAAGGGGTCGTTGATGCCGCCCAGACGGAAACCTTTGGAGACCTGTCCGTAAATGGAATTCTGCCCCGTGGCATCCCAGTTGGCCATGACCCGCGGTGCAAAACCGTCCGCAGTGGCTGAGCCCGTGCTGGTACCCGGCGCAGCAAAGATGCCATCAAAGGTCTGCACCCGGGTCTCATCAAAGTCGTAGTAGCGCACGCCGGCGGTCAGGTCCAGCGCATCACTGAGACTCCAGGTGGCCTCGCCGAACAGCGCCCACTGGCGATAGTCATAAACGAGGTTGGACCAGAACAGACCGTCCACCGGTGCGATGAGCGAGCCCGCGGTACAGCCGGGCGAGGCACCGCAGAACAGGGCATCAAAACCGCTGACCAGCAGTTCCTGCCCGTATTCCCGCGTAAAGTCGCTATAGAAGAAACCGGCCACCCAGGACAAGGTGTCATCGCCACCGTTCAGGCGCACTTCCTGAGTCCAGCCATCGACGTTGGTGTAGTCATCCAGCGGCGCATCGAGGGTGTAGACATTCTCCGGCAGGCCAATGCTGCCACCGGTGATGGAGGCGGTCAGCGCCGTCGCGTCGCGTACCACGAGAATTTCCCGATCCGTGTAGGAGGTGACGGAGGTAAGGCTTAGGTCGTCACTGATGGCCCAGTCGATGGTCAGATCCGCCAGCATGAAGTCATCGCTGAAAGGTTCGCCGATCTGCGTGTACTGCTGATCGGAACCTAGATTGACCGCCGGACGGGTGGTGGTAAAGGGATTGGCCAGGATGTTGTAGTCATCCTCACGGTTCCAGCCGTCCTGTTTCACCTCCTGGTACACCACGCGCGGGGTAATGGTGAGCGTATCGTTGCCAAAGGCAAAGGCGATACGCGCGCCACTACGCGTGCCCGTATTGACGTCCGTGTTGACGCTACCATCCGGCTGCACCGCATCAGTCCAGCCGGCGATATCGTTGTAGTAGGCGGTAATTCGCAGCGCAGCGCCATCACCAAAGGGCGAATTCAGATGGCCCTTGGCCGCGTAGCCGGTGCTGCCGGAATCAATGGTGTTAAAACCGGCTTCGAAGCTGTAGCTGGACGCGTCCGGATCAGGCTGGTTGGTAATGTAGCGAACCGTACCGGACAAGGAGCCGGATCCAAACAAGGTGCCCTGGGGTCCGCGCAGCACTTCAACGCGATTCATGTCGTACAGATCAATGTCCGGCGTGAACAGGGACAGGGAAATCACCGACTCATCCAGATACACACCGACCTGTTCCTTGACGCCCGGCTGGTCGCGCACGATCTGGCCGGCCGAGGCGCCGCGAATAGCGACCTGGCTCTGGCCCGGGCCAAGGTTCTGCACCGAGAAGCTGGCGACGGTGCGTGCCACGTCCTCGATACTGGTCAGCCCCCGCTGGGTCAACTGCTGCCCGGTGGTGGCCGAGACGGAAATCGGCACATCCTGCAGCGTCTCCTCGCGCTTGCGGGCCGTGACCACCACCTCTTCAATGAGGCCAGCCATCTGCGCATCGTCATCTTGCTGGGCATGGACGCCAAAACTTGCTGTAAGCAAGGCACTGGTAACGGCCGCCGTCAGCAGCCTGGTTTTCGGATAAATCATGGTCTCCTCCCGTTTGTTCGCTTTCGCACACCGGTTCGACAATCGCGAATAAGCCTGGTCGGCACAGGGCGTGTAAACCGCCCACCAGTCTTTGTTAAAAACCAGTTAAAGCCACGATACCCTAAATTAGGGGGTCAGGACAAAAGCTGTGTTTTTTTATTACGTTGCAGGAACTTCCTGCGCGACCCCTCCCGCTCTCTCCAGCGGTTAACTGCAGGCTTCCACCGACGGCAGGAATCTTCGCTTTCGCAAACTGCTCTAAATAGCGCTGAGCTAATCTGCTCAGGGCGCTCCGTCGGTCATCCGCGCGTTATTGGGCAAACGCGTGAAGCCAGCCTTCATCCGTAAAAAAGCCGATTCAAAGTAGCGATAGGAAAGACCGGCAAGTGCCACGGAAAGCGCCAAACTCAAAGCGTAGTGGAACCAGGAAGCACGTATATCCATCGCCATCGCCAAAGAAATGGCGATAAAAATAGCGACCGGATGGTACATATAAAGACCGTAGGAAATCTTCCCCAAATATCGCAAACTCCTATGCTCCAGCGACAATTTGATAT
>JABSSV010000136.1 GCA_013213875.1 Lysobacterales bacterium | reverse complement strand
GGCCGACTCCGAGACCGGACAGCTGCTCGCTCAGGCTATGGACCGCAAGGAAGATCCCCATCGCGGCTTCATGATGTGGTCTAACTCCGTGACCAACAAGGCAGCCGCCGATCGCATCCTGAAGCGCTGGGCCAAGACGCTGACCGAAGGCTTGAACGAGGTTCGGCAAAGCGGCTCGCCGCAAGGGTAACGCCAGCCGCCGTGGCCCCGCCGGCCGCGCGGCTATCCATCCATAGCAACCCCGCTTCCGCGGGGTTTCTTTTTTGCTAACGCGCTACACTGGATTTTTTCCAGTGAGCACCTGCCATGTTTGAGCTATGCCGAATCCACCTGAGCGTTCTGTTCCTGATGAGCGCACTGAGCTATCTCAGCCCGGCCCAGGCACAGACTGACGGGGATCAGAAAAGCTGTCTGCAGGGATTTCTTGAAACCGGGGCCGATTCACTCACCCTCGGCGAAATGCGCGCGCGCTGCATGCGCGAGCCGGTCGCGGAGAAACCGGTTGAAGCCGCACTCGACAAGCGCCTCACGGCCGAGCGCACGGCCGCCTCCCAACCGTTCAGCATTCTGGCCCACAAACCCAACTATATTCTCGGCGCCGCTTACAATCAGCGCGGCTGGGACAGTTCACTGGTCCAGCAGTTGGATCCGGACTATCTGAACGATGATGTGGAAATCCAGTTTCAATTCAGTTTCAAGGTTCCACTGGCCATCGACCTGTTCGACGGGCGTATGGATATCTTCACCGCCTACACGAACCGCTCCTTTTGGCAGGCCTACAACGGCGATAACTCCGCCCCCTTCCGGGAAACCAACCATGAACCTGAAGTCTGGGTTCAATTTCGCAACGACTGGGAAATCTGGGGCCTTACGAACCGGCTGAATGCTTTTGGCCTGGTGCACCAGTCCAACGGCCGGGCGGAGCTCCTGTCCCGGAGCTGGAACCGCATGTATGCGAACTTCGTCTTTGCCCGGGAAGGTTTTGCACTCAGCGTCAAACCCTGGATTTGGCTGGATCGAAATGACAAAAACAGCGATAACCCGGATATCGACGACTACCTCGGCCATGGCGAGGTTCGGGCCGCCTGGGATCACAACGGCCACGTTTTGAGCACCATGGTGCGCAATCAATTGGAAAGTGGTTTCGAGCGGGGCGCCGTCGAGTTGGGTTGGAGCTTTCCCATTCTCGACTATCCCTATCTGAAGGGCTATGTGCAGTATTTTTATGGCTACGGAGAGAGTCTTATTGACTATGACCGACGCGTGAACCGACTGGGTATCGGCATCTCCATCACCGATTGGCTGGATTAAGCTGCCCTGCCCGCTCAGTCCTCGATCGTATAGGAAAGATCGACGCCCGAGGCACGCTGGCTGGAAGTCGCTTTAACGCCAAAATTACGGCTCAGGTCATAGCGCAGTCCGACCACATTCTCGCTGTCAAACAGGCTGATTCCGTAGCTGAGAAAGACGCCTGGCGCGATGTAAGACCCCACGTCGAAAGCGCCAATGCCCTGCCCCAAATTAATATCTGAGCCTGTGAGCAGCAGTGCCCAGGCACGCTCGCGGCTGGTGAGCGGCCGCGTATAGGGTTCAATGGCCAACTGTTCCACTGGACCTGCGATGCTGATGCCAGCCGCGCGAATCTCCGTGTTTCCGAACACATCGCGCTCCGCTCGCAGGTCCAGCACCGGATCATCCAGCGCTGCGTCGGTCCAGCGCAGCAGACCGCCGCGCACCGTGAGGCTGGGCCCCCAGGCCGACAGTTCACCCTGGGTCAGAACCACGCCGGTCGCCCGCGGCACCGGCGCACCCCGCCAGTCCATGCTGACCCCACCTTCGAGCTGAAGACGCGCACCCGACGTATCAAGCCAGACCTCGTTCCCCAAAGACAAGCCCACTCGACCGGTGGTGTGGAATGCGGAACTGTCCGTCTCGCGCCGCTCG
>JABSSV010000135.1 GCA_013213875.1 Lysobacterales bacterium | reverse complement strand
GGATACAAGCAGCAATGCGAAACACAGCACGGTCATGCGCGAGACCAGTAATCGGTCACCCAGCAAGCCAAAGGTCAGGGCGCCCACGGGGCGCGCCCAGGCACCGACCGCCGATAAATGAGCCGCCTCCACCTCCGACAGGCCAAAGGTCTCGACCGCGTAGAGGCCATAGTAGTCATAGCCCTTGTAAGCGACGTAGGCACAGATCACAACCATGGCGATCAACCACACAACGGGCAGGCGCAGCGCCCGCCCGATATGACGGAGCACCGGCTCAGACTCCGGGTCCCAACGGCGTGCCGCTGAGCCCGGCTCCGGGATGGCGAACCAGACAAAGACGCCCGCCAGGAAGGTCGCGAGCGTATAGATCTGGATCACCAGAATCATCGCAGCCTTGCGTTCCTGGAAGGAAGCCGCCGCATAACCTTCAGGAAAGGACCAGGTGAACAAGGCCGCGCCGAGGGAGGCCATGGCGGCAGCAAGCACACCGCGCCCCGCATCCAGCAGGCCAAAAGCGCGCCCCTGCGTTTCATGGCCACCCCATTCCCGTGTCGCGCGGATCAGCGCGGCCCAGAACAGCAAAATCGAGGTAATTCCGAAAAAGCCCCAAAGCCACCGGCTTTCCTGAAAACCGGGCAGGCTCGTCATATAGAGACCGCCGGCTGCAGTGGTCCAGAGGGAAAGCGCCAGCAGCTTACGCGCAGAAAATCGATCCGCCAGCGGACCGCCTGGCACATAGGCGAGCATGGCGATCACCCCATAGACGGCCATGGCCGTACCCAGCTCCGTATTGGTCAGGCCAAATGTTTCCAGCACCGTGGGGCGAAAAAAACGGGTGATGGCGAAGGGCAGGAGATAAACCGCCTCGCCGGCTACGATGAGGCCGAGCAAGGTCAGTATTCGTTGGCGCGAGCGCTGGGAGGAAATAGGCTATTCCATCCGTGTTAAATCAGCCCGTACCCTAACACAGGAGCAGGCGCGTGCTATTCGCCCGGAGCGCGGTGCACCAGTGCCCCGAGGTCAGCGCCACTCGGCTGCTGAAAGAGCCGCAGGCCAAACTCGGGGACGATGGCGCAGATGTGATCGAAGATGTCGGCCTGCACACCCTCGTAGCGAACCCAATCCGTGTCATTGGTGAAACAATAAATCTCGATCGGCAGACCGTCATTACCCGGCTGCAGCTGGCGCACGATCAAGGTAAGCTCATCATGGATGGCGGGATGATGGCGCAGATAGGCAATGATGTAGGCCCGCAAGGTACCAATATTGGTCAGGCGTCGGAAATTCACATCACTGGCTGCATCCCCGCCGATCCCGTCATTGTAGGCTGCCAACTCTTCCTGCTTGCGCTTGAGGTAGTCCTGCAGCAGCTGAAATTGCCCCAGGTGCTCAATTTCCGCCGCTGTCAGAAAGCGAATAGAATTCACATCGATACGCACAGAGCGCTTGATGCGACGGCCGCCTGCTTCCTGCATGCCGCGCCAATTCTTAAAAGAATCGGCGACCACCCGATGGGTCGGAATTACGGTGATGGTTTTATCCCAGTTCTGCACCGTAATGGTATGCAGGGCCACGTCGATCACATCGCCATCAGCACCAAAGTGAGGCAGTTCCAACCAGTCACCAACACGAATCACCTTTTGGCTGGTGAGCTGAATGCTGGCGGCGAGAGAGAGCAAGGTGTCCTTGAACACGATCAGCAGCACCGCGGTCATGGCGCCAATGCCACTGAGCAGAATCACCGGTGACTGGTCGACCAGCGCCGAGACCACAAGAATGCCACCGATTAGATAAACCGCCAGTTGTCCCAGCTGCACAAAGCCCTTGATGGGCCGCTCGCGGCTCTCCGGCCGCAGTGCGTAGATGTCATTGGCAGCACTCAGCGTTGCGGTCAATGCCAGTGACAGGGACAGCACCAGCCAACCGTGCGCGACATTGGCCAACACCTTGGCAACGACTGGACTGAGATTGGGAACCAGATGCAGACCATACATAATGACCAGCGCCGGCATGACCCAGGCCAGACGGTGAAACACCTTGTTGCGAATCAGCG
>JABSSV010000134.1 GCA_013213875.1 Lysobacterales bacterium | reverse complement strand
TGCGATCTGGCGCGCTACCTGGTGGCCCGGGGTGAACGTGTTGCGGCACTGAAGCCTATCGCCTCGGGTTGTGAGAAAACGGCGGACGGCCTGCGTAATGACGATGCCCTGGCTTTGATGGCCGCGGCTAATGTACCGCTGCCTTATGAGCAGGTGAATCCCTATGCTTTCGAACCGCCCATGGCGCCACATCTGGCGGCGGCGGAAGCGGGGGTTGAGATCGATCCGGCGGTGGCTGCCCATGCTGCTGCTCAGATCGAGGCGGACTGGCTTTTGATAGAGGGCGTGGGCGGCTGGAGTGTGCCCTTGAACGACGATCAAATGCTGGCGGATTTGGCTCGGGAATATACCCGTCAGGTGTTACTGGTGGTGGGGCTGCGGTTGGGGTGCATCAATCATGCACTGCTGACAGCGGCGCAAATTGAGCGGGACGGATTTGAGCTCGTGGGCTGGGTCGCCAACCAGGTGGACCCGGATATGTTGGCCGCTGAAGGGAATTTTGACGCCCTGTTGAGGCGCATGCCGGTACCTTGTCGGGGTCGGTTGCAGTACTCCCCGCAGACGGTTGAGGAAAGCGCCGGTGATTGGCGAATTTAATTTGCGTATAGGGGAGGAATTATTTCGAAAAATAGACTATACTGTCTAATAAGTAGGGGAAGTCGAACAAAACCGACCGACCTTATTGTTCGTTCTTGGCGTCCCCCTTGCGTCTTGAGCGACACGAGACCGGTGCCCCCCCTTGCGCCGTTCTCACCCGAAAGGACCGGTTGACCCCTTACCGGTCCTTTCTTTTGTCCGCTCGATTATTTCTCTTCACCTAGCTACGGTAAATGCGGTCGCGCCAGGTAATCATGGCTTTGCATGTCATTTAGGCGGCTGCGCGTGCGCTCAAACTCAAAGGCAAGACGCTGGCCCGTATACAGCTCATGGATCGGCGCCTCCGCGCTGATTAATAGCTTGACGTTATGATCATAAAATTCGTCCACGAGATTAATAAAGCGCCGCGCTACATCGGGCATATCGGCAGTCATGACCGGCACCTGGGAAAGCAGTACCGTATTGAAGGCCCGCGCCAGCACAATGTAGTCCAGCGTACTGCGTGGTTGCTTGCACAGTGTGTCGAAATCGAACCAGATAATGCCTTTGCCGCGCCGGCGCGATCGCAGCTGGCGTTGGTTGACGGTAATGTCAGGCGGCATCTCGCAGCCGGCTGACATGCGCTCGAAAGCCTCATGCATGACCGTTTCCGCATGCTGATCCAGCGGCGTGTAATACAACTCCGAGCGCCGCAGAAGCCGCAGTCGAAAATCCCGATCGCCGCCGATTTCCAGCACTTCCGTGTGCTGTTCCAGCAACTCAATGGCGGGCAAAAAGCGGCGCCGTTGCAGCCCCCCTTCGTACAGGCGCTGGGGCGGAATGTTAGAAGTTGCCACGAGTGTCACGCCATATTCAAACAGGGCCTCCAGCAGGCCGGCCAAAAGCATGGCATCGGCGATATCGGAGACGAAAAATTCATCAAAGCAGAGCACGCGAAACTCGCGCGACCAGCGTCGGGCAATCGCTGGAAGCGGATCAACCTCATCGGCGCGTTCGCGCAGGGCCTCGTGCACCCGCGCCATAAAGCGATGGAAATGAATACGCAGCTTGTCCTCGAAGGGCAGGGCGTCGTGAAACAGATCCATCATCCAGGTCTTGCCGCGTCCGACGCCGCCCCAGATGTAAAGACCCTTGATGTCTTCGGGCTGGCGTCGGAAAAAAGACCGTCTCCGCGAGCGTGTCAGCGTGCCATATAGCTGATTGAGGGCTGTGATGACCCGCCTCTGTTCAGCATCCGGCTTAAAGTCCCCGCTTTCCAGCAGGGCCTCGTAGCGGGCCAGGGGTGAGGTCATGCCAGGAACAGGATCATGGGGTCGGCGCAGCGCCTAGATGCGGTCCGGCAGGGCGTTGGTGACCCCGTTTTTTATCAGGCCACGCAAGTCCATGAGGCGTCGATGGAAGAAATGCCCGGCCTGTTCCATGACCACAAAATCCGGTGCGGGTGACACGGTTTCGACCCAGGCACGCACCTCATCAAAGGGCACCACTTCATCTTCGTCACCCTGAATCACCAGCCAGGGACAGTCCGGATGCTGCAGTTCTTCAAAATTGAAGCGCGATACGGCGGGGGCAACGGAAATCATTTGGCCCAGCTTGAGATTTTGCGCGGCGCGCAGCGCCACGTAGGATCCGAAAGAGAAGCCGGCCAGCCAAAGCGCGTCCTGTGGCCGCACCCGCCGCACCCATTCGGTCACGGCAAACAGATCATCGGTCTCGCCGTAGCCGTCGTCATACTGTCCTTCGCTGGCGCCGACGCCGCGGAAGTTGAAGCGGACGGTGCGCAGGCCCAGTTCCCGCGCCGAACGTTCCAGTATGGTGACCACCTTGTTGTGCATGGTGCCGCCATGCACAGGGTGCGGGTGACAGATGACCAGCGTACCGGCGCGCGCTTCCCCTGCTTCCGGTAAATCAACCATGCACTCCAGTTGACCGGCAGGGCCTTGGAGAAAGACTTCGCCCCGCTGCTGGGGAAATGAGGGATTTTGCTCCGGACCGGGACTGATGCTCATGCGCTGCTGGGGTTGGCTGCAATCACACCATAATACCGTAGCGTTGGCCCGGGGAGCGAATCGCCCGGCTGCTGCGATTACAGGGGCGCGGTGGTAGCATGCTGCGCATGAATTATCTGGCGCATGCATTTCTGGCGCGACGGGACGAAGGCCTGTTGGTGGGTGGCCTGATGGGTGATCATATCCGCGGGTTGCGCGCGCTGCGTATCTACCCGCAGGATATCCGTCGGGGTATCCGATTGCATCGCTACATAGATCGTATTACCGATCAGCATGAAGCCATTCGGGCGCTGCTGCGCCGGTTTCCCCGGCCCTTCCGCCGCTATGCGGGCATCATTGTTGATCTGGCCTTTGATCACGAATTGGCGCGTCACTGGGACCACTGGGGTGAAGGATCGTTGTCTGCTTTTGATCGCGAGGTCCGCGTTGTGCTTGGCCGGCATGAAAAGTGGATTCCGCCGGGACTCAACCGCTTTATGGCTTATGCTGATGAACGCGGACTATTGGCTGCCTATGCTGATGAGCAGGAAATGCTCCGAAGCCTGGCCGGGGTGGGCAGACGATTACGTAGAAGCAATCCCCTGCATCAGGTCGGTGAGATTTGGCCGCAGGTCAAAGCCCCCTGCCATGACACCTTTGTCCGGGTGTTTCCCTTGCTTCAGTCGGATGTCGAAGACTGGATAAAGCGCACATCAACCAGCACCGGATCGTGATCAGAACTGCCTAGCCAGCTGGGCTCCATGCGCAGATCGCGCGGCTGGCCCGCATTGACATTCAAGATGCTGGCGCTCCGTACCTGGTCTGCCAGCCGCGGGCTGGCGAAGGCGTGGTCCAGCGTGCCGCCAGCACCAAAGTAAACATGGCTGTAGTGGAAATCATCGCTCGCAGTGGCGGTGAGGTCGACATAGCCGGCGCTGACCAGATGTTGTACCGGATCTTCCATGCGATAGGCGTTCAGATCACCAACAATCAACAGCCGGCCCTCAGCCTCCGAGCGCAGACCGTCCAACCAGTCGGTCAATGCCC
>JABSSV010000133.1 GCA_013213875.1 Lysobacterales bacterium | reverse complement strand
GGCAGCCCAGGAACCAGGGATGGTCCGGCAGCTCAACGATTTCCACCAGCGTTTCATCCATGGATACGCCTGACAGCACCATGCCGTGCTCGCGCAGCGTATCCCGGTAATGGTTGTTGAATTCAAAGCGGTGCCGATGCCGTTCCCGGATCACATCTTCACCGTAGGTACGGCGCGCCAGCGTATCGGGCAGCAGCTTGCAGCGCTGTCCCCCCAGGCGCATGGTGCCGCCAAGATCCGAATCTTCAGAGCGCGTCTCCACCTTGCCGCTGGCGTCCAGCCATTCGGTAATCAGACCGATCACCGGGTCCGGCGTATGCGGCGAAATTTCCGTGCTGATGGCCTCGGGCAGCCCACAGACGTGCCGCGCGTATTCCACCACCGCAGCCTGCATGCCGTAGCAAATACCGAGGTAGGGAACCTTGTTTTCGCGGGCATAGCGGATGGCCTGTACCTTGCCTTCAAAACCGCGTTCGCCGAAGCCACCGGGGACCAGGATCGCATCCAGATCTTTCAGCGCATCCACGCCCTCGCGCTCGATGTCTTCCGACTCCAGCGCGCGGATATTGACCTTGATGCGGTGGCGCAGCCCACCGTGCACCAGGGCTTCGGTCAGGGACTTGTAGGCGTCGGAGTGATTGACGTATTTGCCCACCATGCCAACGGTCACCTCATGACGCGTGTGCTCCATGCGATCTACCACCTCGCGCCAATCATCGAGATTGGCCGGCCCGGTGGTTTCCAGACCCAGCTTTTCAACCACCAGATCGTCCAGACCCTGCTCGTGCAGCAGCATGGGAATCTCGTAGATACCGTGACGTGCATCGAGCGCGGAAATGACTGCCTTGGCCGGCACATTCGTGAACAGCGCGATCTTGCGGCGCTCGTCTTCGGACACTTCGTTTTCGCAGCGGCACAGCAGGATATCGGGCTGGATACCGATGGAACGCAACTCCTTTACCGAGTGCTGCGTGGGTTTGGTCTTGGTCTCGTTGGCGGCCTTGATGAAAGGAATCAGCGTCAGGTGCATAAACAGCGCCTTGTCACCGTATTCCACGCCCAGCTGGCGGATGGCTTCCAGAAACGGCATGGCTTCGATATCGCCGACCGTACCGCCAATTTCGATCATGGCCACGTCATAGCCTTCAGCGCAGCGCTCAACGCAGGCCTTGATCTCGTCGGTAATGTGCGGAATCACCTGCACTGTGCCGCCCAGGTAATCGCCGCGCCGCTCCTTGGCAATCACGTTGTTGTAGATGCGGCCGGTAGTCACGTTATTGACCTGGCCCATGCGCGTGCGCACGAAGCGCTCGTAATGCCCGAGATCAAGATCGGTCTCCGCACCGTCGTCGGTGACATAGACCTCCCCGTGCGGGAAGGGGCTCATGGTGCCTGGATCAACGTTGATGTAGGGATCCAGTTTCATCAGGGTCACTTTCAGACCCCGCGATTCAAGGATCGCAGCCAGAGAGGCAGAGGAAAGCCCTTTGCCCAGGGAAGAGACAACGCCACCAGTGACGAATACGAGAGATGTCATGCCAGAACCTGTTCCAGATGTGTATCGGCCTGGCTCGCAATTATACCCGCGCCGACGCCTTGAGGCGACCATGCGCATGCGCTTCGCCTGCAGTTCGCCTGTGGCGAGCAGCAGCGCTCAAAAGAGGGAAAAATTGCCATCGTTAGCGGCGCGTTTTCCGCTATGATTGAGAGCCATCAGAAGCCACCACTTTCACGGAGATTCCCGCTGAGATGAGTTCAGCCCAGTATCAGGCCCAGGACATTGAGGTCCTGTCCGGCCTTGAACCGGTACAGCGCCGTCCGGGCATGTACACGGACACCACCCGCCCGAACCATCTGGCGCAGGAAGTCATCGACAACAGCGTGGACGAAGCGCTGGCGGGTCACGCCCGCAGCATCACGGTCACGCTGCATGAAGACGGCTCTATCGAAGTGGCCGACGATGGGCGCGGCATGCCGGTGGACCTGCATCCGGAACATGGCATTCCCGGCATCGAACTGATTCTCACGCGGCTGCACGCG
>JABSSV010000132.1 GCA_013213875.1 Lysobacterales bacterium | reverse complement strand
CTGGCCCAAGCTGATTGGAATGCCTGCAATATTTTCGTCGCTTAGGATGAGCTGCTGACAATCCGGCAAAAGCGCATTGGTCACTCGCCAAAGCTCAGCAAGGCCAGTAAAAAAGCGACTGCTTTTTAGTCGAGCTGGAAAACCCAACCATCGCTTAAGACCGCCGGCCCACAAAACCCGACGCCGTGTTCTATCAAACGGTTAACATTTTGGCGCACGACGAACTGCAAATGAGTGCTTGCTGCTTTATGACCCCCAACGTATATCTGCACGCTGTGGATACGGTGAATTTTACCCATCTATATTCTGCTTTCGAAGCGTTTACCTCGTAGGCCTCCCGCTTGGCATGGACGACCCTGATTTAATGCCCTGATCGCTCGGAAATTTCTTTCATGTGCTGCCATACTGATATAGGCACTTTGTTGAGGGAGCACACCATCATGATGACTTTGTTAGAAGGCTATGCCGACAACGTACTTGCCTTGGAGGCCAGCGGTACCATCAGCGCCGATGACTACACGGAGGTCCTGTTACCGGCCCTGCATGAGCGGCTCGCGCATCACCGACAGCTGCGCCTCGTCTACCGCTTTAAAGAGGACTTTGACGGCTTTACCGCTGGCGCGGCCTGGGAAGACAGCAAGGTAGGCATGCATCACTTTCTGAATTTCGAACGCATCGCACTGGTCACTGATATGGAGTGGCTACGCCGGACCCTGCGCGGGTTTTCCTTCGCCCTGCCCGGCGAGGTGCGCATCTACAGCCTGGCCGAAATGGATGCCGCAAGCGCCTGGGCCCAGGAGCCCGCTGCACCTGGCAACATGGAGTTCAGCCTGGACGAGACACACAAGATACTGACGCTGCAGCCCCATGGTGAGATTCAGATCAATGACTTCGAACGCCTGGGTGCCATGCTCGACCCCTGGCTGGAAGAGCACGGCATGCTCAATGGCGTCATGATCAAGGCCAAACAATCACCGGGCTGGGACGGGCTATCCGCTCTGCTGGCCCACGCGGGTTTTGTTCGTGACCATCATCGCCAGCTCAAGCGCGTCGCACTGGTGACGGAAAGCCGCTTTTTGAGCACCTTGCAACCGGTGGCCAAGCTGCTGGTGCATGCGGATGTGAAGCGCTTTAACAGCGATGAGGAAGCCAGCGCGCGGGCTTGGTTAGAAAGCGCCTAACCGTTAGGCTCTTCTTCGCCCTGCTGTTGGTCGCTGGCCATCTCTGCCAGCGACTGACACAGGACGACGTTGTCCGGCACCACGCGGCGTAGCGCAATCACGCCGTCAAGCTCGGACGCAGGTAACTCGTAGCGCAAACGCGCACGCTCACAGTCGATCAACTCCAGTTCCAGCGCACCATAGTCCGACTCACGCACCACTCGCGGCCGGGACTGAGCAAACAGGCCGCCGCGCGTGTTGCTGGCCACCAGCTGGACACGACGCCCCTGCCAGGGACCAATGGCCGTGAGCCAACGCTGGGCGCTGTTGCCTAACAGGGCGGGTCCCTCTGCTGCCTCGGCGAGCGGCGAAAAAGTAAACCAGGCCAGAAATACCTGCTGTTGTTCCGGCAGGACCGTAATAAAGACGCCCTGACCCGGCGTATCCGGATTAAACCAGGCATCGTTCAGCCCGGCGTTAATCACACCCGGTGCACAAGCGCCTGGCCCACCCGCCTCCACCCGCAGGGGCTCAGCCGCTCGTCGCGTATCGTTGGCAGCATTCGGGTCATTCGGCACCACGGCGCTTAAGCGGGCAAAGAAAAACCAGTCACCGGGTTCAAGCAAACAGCTATCGAGCAGCTGAAGGTATTCCTGAAAGGAAAAGCGCACCACGCGCCGCAGCGAGTCAAAACTGCCCAGCAAGCGCGCCCTGCCGTTGAAATCCGCTTCGCGAGAAGCAAAGAACTCCACCCGATAGCTATCGGCGCTGGCGGCCGTCTGGTTGGCAATAATAAAGCTGGCTTCAAAGTCACCGCCACGCTGCACCGGGCTCTCAACCCCCAGCTGAAACAGTTCGAGATCAGCCGACCAGGCGGTGCCACTCACCCAAAACGCGAGCAGTAATAGGACCAGAGATGTCTTGAATGAACCAGGTCGCATCGGGTCGCCAACAGGAATAACGCATCGCAGTGTCTCACGGGGCGATAAAGAGCAGATCAAGAACGCTTGCGCCCGCTGAGGCCGCCCATGGGTCTGCCAGGGTAAGAACCAAACATGCTGGATTTCTGCCAGCACGGAGCCGCACACACAAGGGTGCCCCACAGCCTAGGCCGCGGCGTTAGAATAGCCCCCGGCGCAACCACAACCATTAGCATGCTCACACTGCAGAACATCAGCCTGAGACGCGGACGCCTGCTCCTGTTTGAGCAAGCCAGCCTGCGGGTCCACGCCCAGCAGCGCCTGGGCCTGATCGGTCGTAACGGCTGCGGCAAGTCTTCTCTGTTTGCCCTGCTGCGGGGCGAACTGGAAGCCGATGCGGGCGAGGTGCAACTTCCGGCTGACACGGTGATTGCCAGTGTGCGTCAGGAAACGCCTGATTCCGACCGCAGTGCGCTGGACTACGTGATTGACGGCGATCCGGAACTGCGTCGCACTCTGGATGCCATCGAGCAGGCCGAGGGCGATGGGGATGGCGATGGCAGCCAGCTTCAAACCCTGCACGCG
>JABSSV010000131.1 GCA_013213875.1 Lysobacterales bacterium | reverse complement strand
CCACCTTCCAGACCGACCCAGTAGTCGGCCTCAGGAACCACCAGCCTCGCAGCAAGCACACGCTGGCGTGCTCCGCGCCGTGTTTCTTCGTCACTTAGCGGCTGCTCGGCCACGCCCGACGGCACGGCCACGGGCGAAAACAGGGTTCCCTCGATCCCTGGCGCGGCCCGGAAGGCCTGCTCAACCGCTGCTTTTTTGGCGGGATTCAAAGAAGCGATCACCACATGCATAGGAATGGTTCTCCGGCGCAAAGCGGCACCATAGCACGGCTTTTTCGTACACACCTGCCCATGCTTTCACCTTAGCGGCCCGCGCCACGGCTTGTTAATTTTCCAAGCTCTATTCACAGGCATTGGGGGAAACAGCGATGACGATACCTAAGTCAAACAGAGGGGGTTTTCTAGCAGCAGCGATTGGCCTGCTGTTGGCACTCATGATTCACACGGGGTCCGTTCAGGCCGGCATGACCAAGGTGCTGCGCTGCGATGGCTGTAGCGCCCGCAGCAAAGAGCAGCGCGCCCAGCAGGCCCTGCCCATGGGCACGGTGCACGTGTTCGACGGCAAGCGCGCCAGCGTAAGTAGCTATCGAACCTTTACGGAGATGGTAGATGATCGGCCACTAACCGTGCTGAAGGAAACCATCAAGATCAAAACGGATCCAAAACTGGCCAGTGCCTGGCGCAGCTATGTGCAGTCCGAACGGTCCGTAAGCCGGCTTGGAGAGATTGAATTGCCGCATGATTTCCCTGTGCGTTCGGTCGCCGGCGTGCTGGTAGATCCCAACTATGCCAGTGGCGAGGTGCAAGAGTTTCTGGCGCAGATGAGCGCCCTGGGGAAGCTTTGGGCCCATGGTAATAACGTCATCATGCGCTTGCTGCATACCGTCGAGCTTCCACTGGTAGACATACAAACGCTGTTTGCGGGTCTGACACTCGCCATAGTCTTTCCTGATGGTTCCAGCATGAATTTTGAACTGACTTACTATCAGGACGCCATCACGGGCAAGCTGATTTCAAATCTGGTACCGGTGGAACGTTCGGCGCGCACGGCGGATGGCAGGCCGGTGCCTCGCAGTGCCTACGCCTTTAGCGGACGCACCTTCTACGGCGACCAGGCGGCCATGCTGGAATGGATGGAGCTGGCCAGGCGTGCGGGCCTCGTCGTTCGCCAGGGTGAAGGTCCCGGTGCAACCAGAATGGTTTGCGATCCGCCGGTCGATGGTCATATCTACTGCCGCGTGGTACTGGGCGGATAAGTCATAAGAAACAAGGCTGCTGCCCGGCGGGTGGAGTAAGCGCTTCGCCGGGCGGCAAGTCTGTAGCCACACGCCAGAGTGAGGCAAATCGCCACCGCGATTTAAGCCACGGTTGTCAGCCTGTTTAGCATCGGAGGCTGGAAGACGAACTGGCGGTCAAACATACGTGCTAGAGAAAGAATGGTGGGCCGTGTTGGGCTCGAACCAACGACCAATTGATTAAAAGTCAACTGCTCTACCAACTGAGCTAACGGCCCCCATGGATACCGACGAGGCAGCGCATTCTAGGACAAAATCCCACTACGCTCAAGGCCTCGACGTCCCATTATCCCACCTCCGTGCTATCTTGAAAACAGCCACGCAAAGCAAAAGGAGCTCACTGATGCACTTTTCTATCCGAACCATTGGCCTTGCCATGATCACCACCCTGTTGGCAGGCGCCTGCTCCATGGCACCAGAGGTGCCGTCCAACCTGGGAGAAACAGCCAATGCGGAAAACATGACGGTGATTAACGTGCCCGCGCGTTTCCAAAGGGAATTGATCGACGAATCCGGTGCATGCCGACTCTGGGCCAGAAATCGCGATGGTGAGAACATGCGCCCCTGCGCTGGCGAGGCCCCCACCTGTGGTGCACCGATTGAGTATGGCGAAGTCAACGTGATCCAGGGTGGCGCTGCTAGCGATGCAGCCCAGCTAGCGGGTGGAGCCACGCTCGTTACCCCGGGTTTCTACCGCTTCCTCGTGACCACAACGGTACAGGAGGCGAGCCAGGAACTGACCCGTCGGGTGGCGCGGGAGGGATGCGATACGCTGGTGTTGGGCGGCACCGAGTGGATCACGCTGAGGAGCCCGGAGTCCCGTGTGGACTATCCCTACCTGCGGGCCCAGTGGGGCTCAAGCACGGCGACAGCAACAGCTGCCCGTCAAAGCGCCGAGTAGCGCGTTGGATCTGCGAGGCCGGCGGCCTGGAAGCCGGCCTCGCGAATACGACAGGAATCGCAGCGCCCGCAGGCGCGACCTTCTGCATCCGCCTGATAGCAGGACACGGTCAGGCTATAGTCCACACCCAGTTCGTGCCCGGCACGGATGATCTCGGCCTTCGTCAGAT
>JABSSV010000130.1 GCA_013213875.1 Lysobacterales bacterium | reverse complement strand
CGGTTAACATAAATAGCGCGGCACCTTTAACACCGGTTTAACTCGCGCGACCGTACACTGCCTTAGGGCCGAAGCCATGACACTCCTGGACAGCGACGCGCGCCGTCCGAACCATGGACAGCCTGGGGCATAGGCCCAAGCGGGGTATCCGGCTTGGGCCTTTCTTTTTTCGTGCCCGGGAACAGGGACCACCCGCTGGGGCGCCGTGGGCGCAGGAACAGGTTGAGTAGCGAGACCACCGTTTATGCATATTCTGATTGTTGAGGATAATCCCGACATCGCCGCCAATCTTGGCGATTACCTTGAAGACCGCGGTCATCTCGTGGACTTCGCCGGCGATGGCGTGACCGGACTCCATCTTGCGGTTGTCAACGAGTTTGATGCCATCGTGCTGGATCTCCAGTTGCCGGGTATGGACGGGCTGGAGGTTTGTCGGAAATTGCGCGGCGAGGCGGGTAAGGACACACCGGTTCTTATGCTGACCGCTCGCGACCGGCTTGAGGACAAACTCGCCGGATTTGAGAAAGGTGCCGATGATTATCTGGTCAAACCTTTCGCTCTGCAGGAAGTGGAGGCACGGCTGGATGTGCTGGCTCGCCGCGGTCGCCACCGCAGCAGTCGCATGCTGCAGGTCGGTGATCTCAAATTTAACCAGGATACGCTGACGGTTCATCGCGCCGGCCATGAGATAGAGCTGAACCCCATTGGTCTGAAGCTGCTGCGCTGCCTTATGGAAGCTTCTCCCAACGTGGTTACACGCAGCGAGCTGGAGAAGCAGGTGTGGGGCGAGGAAATGCCTGACAGCGACAGTCTTCGCGTGCATATCCACTCGCTGCGTGCCCAGCTGGATAAGCCGTTCGGCAGCAAGATGATCCAGACCCGTCATGGAATTGGCTATCGGCTGATGGAGTCTAATGCGGTTTCGTCGTAGGCTCCGCAGCCGCATTATTCTGTCTTTTCTGCTGCTGGGTACGCTGCTCAGCGGTTTGCTTGCCATCAGCGTATTAACGCTGCAGAGCTATCTGGAAGACCAGCTGATCGGGGCCACACTGGAGCAGGAGCTCGATGATTATGTGGCCCAGCTGCGCGCTGACCCCAGTGTGGTCGAGCCGTTCTATACCCGCATTCAGGGCTACGTGACCCGGCCCGGCGACCCCAATCGCAGCGTGGCGGCACAGGTCCGGTCCCTGGACACGGGCGTGCATGATGTCACCATTGGCGGTGTGGCCTTCAAGGCAGCGGTGCGCAAGGATGACGACCTGTGGGCCTTTCTGACCTATGACGTATCCGACAACAGCCGTCTTACCACCCGACTGATCTGGGCCCTGCTGGGCGTGGTGCTGCTGTTTTCCTTGCTGTCCCTAGCCATCGGCCTGTGGTCCTCCAGTCGGGTCATGAAGCCGGTGACGGAACTGGCCGGCCGTTTGGAGCATCTTGAGGAGCATGCGCCTGACCAGCGGCTGGCCGAGCGTTTTGCGGATGATGAGGTCGGTCAGCTCGCGGCTGCGCTGGATTCCTACGCGGAGCGCATGGTGCATTTGGTAGAGCGTGATCGTGAGTTCAACGCTGATGTCAGTCATGAGCTCAGAACGCCGCTGGCGGTGATCTCCGGGGCAACGGAACTGCTTCTGGCTCAGGAAGACCTGCCCAGCCGCACGCGTCATCGCCTGCTCAGGATTGCGCGCGCCGCGCGCCAGTCCACGGACATCACCACCGCTCTGTTGCATCTCGTACGCTCAGAGCGCGGCACCCATGAAGACAGCCGGTCCTATGATGTGGCACGGGTGGCTGAGGATGTCATGCAAATGCACCGCCCCCTGCTGGAAAGCCGGCCCCTGGAGCTGCGCCTGTTGGAGCAGGCAAAACTCAGCGTGATTGCGCCGGAGTCCGTGTTGGCGGTGACCATTGGCAACCTGATCAGCAATGCGGTGCGCTACACCGCAGAGGGCGAGGTGGTGGTTACGGTCAGTGACGGGCAGCTGACGGTTGAAGATACGGGGCCGGGCATTCCGGAAGAAGAGCTGGCGCGGGTCATGGACCGACACTTCCGTGGCGCTCGTGCGGAGGGCAAGGGTTCCGGCTTGGGCCTGGCGATTGTGAAGCGTTTGTGCCGACTGTACGGCTGGCAGATCCATTTCGCCAACCGGGAGGAGGGCGGTCTCCGCGCCACGCTGAATTTCTTCGGCAAAGCGGCAGGCTGAAGCGCGCGCGCAGGCGTGATACCTTCTGCGCTAATTCCCGTAGGAAACCGATCGTGATTATCAACTGTCCCAGCTGCCGTAAACCCATGTCCAGCAAAGCGCCTGCCTGTCCCAGTTGCGACACAGAGCGCGGTGACCTGTCTGACGAGCAGCTCTCGGAGCTGTCCCGTCGGCGCCTTCGGGATCGGATTTATCGCTTGAAAATGGCCAGCTACGCGGCCATTTCGGTGCTTTTGGCGGCGGCCGGATGGTATTTTTACGAGGCGTCAGATTTGGATTTAACGCCGTCAACGGGCCCCTTGGTGCTGGTGGCTCTCGGCTCGGTGGCCTATGTGATCGTGCGTGCGCTGCTGTTCGCGGCGAAGCGCGCTTTAAAGGCGCACTAGCTGGCCGTTGGGATGGCTTACTCGACGCGACGAACCCGTACGGTTTTGTTGTAGCCGTCGACCCGCAAGCGCCAGGAGTTGAACACGCCTTTCTCGATCACCACCACCGCATCATTGGTGGGTGACATGTAGAAGGTGCTGTCTTCTACCTGCTCCCAGATCATGCCGTTGTCCAGTTCGAAAACCGTATCGCCGGTCCAGCCGGAGAAATTACCTTTAACCCGGGCCATCACGTCGGAGCTGTTCAGGCCCGCCATGGTCTGATTCTCGAAGCCGCGCGTGTCCGTGTAGCTGCGGCTTTCGTTCTCCAGCGTGGCCACGGAGCGTGCACGCAGCCACTCGTTCAATGCGCTGAGCTCTTCATCGGAGAGCTTGTCCAGACCGGCGGCCGTGAACTCTTTGCCTGTCATGCGCTCTTCAATGGTGGAGAAGCCCTGCTGGGCGTTGGAGAAAGCCGCTGCACTCAGGGCAGCGATGGCGAACAGGGCGATGGACTTCTTCATGTTGGCGTGATTTTCCTTGCTGGCACGGCCCTAGGCGCAGGGCGAATGCGGTCATTATCCCACGAGCAGGGTCTGTGGGTGAAGTTACTGCCCAGCGGTCGGGTAGCCCAGCGTCTCGGCCCAGCTATGGAGCTTGTCCAGCACCGGCGCGAGATCCTCCCGGTAATGCTGCCAGCGACCCATGGAACGCTGATAAATCGGCTCGCTGACCTGTTGATAGCTGGGTGTGTTGATCGCCGTGCCCGTCTGCTGTTCCCGATACGCAAGCATGGCCGGGTCCCAGGCCATGCCCAGAAAATCCGTGATACGGCGCGTTTCCTGTTCCAGATCCTGCACCACATGCTCGTAGCGGACGGTAAGTTGCGCGAGCGGCAGCGTATCGAGAGCTTCCCGGGCTTGCTGCATGACCGCTCCGTAAAAAGCGGCTGTAGTGTCCAGGCGCAGAAAGTAGGGCATGGCGCCCACCAGTTCAAAGGTCTGGAAGAAGCAGCTCAGGCACACATCGCGCGGGTCGCGCTGGGCAAAGATCACCCGCGCGTCCGGAAACAGTCGGTAGATCAGGGGCAGGTACATGCTGTTTAGCGGCAGTTTGTCGATCACCAGCTGTGCATCAGGGTCCCGGCAGGCGTCAGCCCTGGCAGCGCGATAGATTCGGCGCGCCTGCGCGATATCTTTTGCGCTCATTTGCTGAAACTGTGGGAACGACTCGCGAGACATCCAGCGCCGCCGGATCTCCAGGAACAGCTCCCGTTCCTCAATGACCGCCATGCGCGGATGTGCGCCCAGTACACGGTCCAGCAAGGTGGTTCCCGAGCGGGGAAACCCCAGCAGGAAAACCGGTGGTGCGCGGTCATCGGGTGGCGTTGGTGACCAGTCCGCCGGCGGATGATTGCGCAGCCAGTCCCGCAGGAAGTCGGCCATGGCCAGGCCGTAGGGGCCGGTATGGTCCAGCCCGTAGGCCGGGTCATGTTCCTGCTGTAGTGCGTTGGCGCGACTGTAGAGTGCGAAGGCTTCGCGATAATTCCCCAGCCGGTCCATAGCCTGAGCCAGCTGGTTGGTGGCCATAATCTCACTCATGGGCGGCAGGGGTGCGGCCAGCATGCTCTGCAGGAATTCGACGGCTTCCTCCAGGCGCCCCAGCCTGCGCAGGCAGGCCGCCCGGGTCAGGCGCGCCGAGCGGTTGGCCGGCGCGATGCGCAGTGCACGATCAGCCCAGGCCAGCGCTTCGTCCAGTGCATTGGTCTTTTCCAGCAGCGCGGCGAGGTTGGCGGCTGCGCCCGCATGATTCGGATGCTCCTGCAGCAACGTTTGATAGTGCGCTATGGCGGCTGATGCACGTCCAAGGCTGTGGTTGGCGCGGGCCGCTTCAAACAGGGCATGGGGTCGGAGCTGCGCATGTTGCCAGAGCGGTTCCAGCTGGGACAGGGCCGACTCAAAGTGACCGTTTTTACGCAGGGCCTGAGCCAGTGCTAACCGCCCGTGTGCCTGGCCCGGTTCCCGTTCCAATACGAAGACCAGATCATCAATAGCCCGCTGCAGGTTGCCGAGTTGATTACTGGCGAGACCCCGCAACAAGTGCGCCTGGAGATTCACGGCATCGCGGGAGAGCTGTGTCTCACAGAGGCTAACGCAGCGTTCAAAGTCGCTTTGCGTAAGTGCCTGCTCCGCCGCGGCGAGCGGATTGAGGTCGGGGCTGGGGGTCATGACCGGTGCGAACCGTGGCTTACCTCAGGCCGTTGGCGCACAGCCACGACGCCGGCCCCATGGTTCACGATCATCAACATGGGTGCGGTGGCGAAGCGCTTCAGAGGTCTTGCTTGTAGCGCACGTAAGGAATGCGCCCGTAGATGGATTCGAAGGGATCCACGCTCAGGTTTGGTTCGTTGCCTGCGCCTTCTTTCTTGCTGCTTCCGAGCACGTTGCTGGCGCCCACCGACACGCTGGCATTCCAGGGTGCGCGCCAGGTGAAATGCACGTCGAAGCTTGTGCTGCCGTCAATGGCGGGCTGCTCCAGAAAGCTGACCGGTGAGCGGTAGTAGCTGTCGATGCCGGCCGCAAAGCTGCCAAGCTGCCAGCCGAGGCTAAGGCGCGCGGCGTCGTAGGGTTCGGCAATGGTCCAGTTCCGGACGCCGGGGGTGGTATAGAACACGCCCTCGACCCCGCTATCCAGAACACGCGTGAGCTGCAGGCCAAGCACCAGATCGCCAGCCTGGTCCGTGGAAAAGCCGACTTGAAACTCCAGGTCTACGCCGGTGCGTTCCGTTTGCGCGTTCTGCAGCCCGAAGTTGACCGGATTAAGGTCGCCGAAGATCCGGTTGCCCGGTAGGGCAGCCGCGCCGCGCCGCGGATCCAGCAGCGCAGTTGCCTGTGCCGGGTCGAGCCGACTGCCGGGGCGCTGGCTGATCGTGCTGCGCTCCTGAAAAAGGTTCAGCGCAGCCCGCGCATCGTCTCCGAAACGGTAGCTGCCACCAAGACTGATGGTGCTGCCACTGGCACGGCCCGGGCCGTCAATGAAGTAGCACTCGGAGGCGCGATAGGAGACGGCGTCCAGGGTGCCGTTAACGCACTGGATGCTACCGACTGACTGAAAGCTGCTGGCTTGCTGTAGATCGACAGCAGCGCCGAGGCTGAGTCGTTCGTCAGCGCGATAGCTGAGCGTCGAAGCCCGTCTGAGCAGGGTACTGTTGGCGCCAGTTTGACTGCTGCCGAGCAACTGTTGGCTCAGGGGCGAGGTCACGCTCATGGGGCGCGCCAGGTCTTTCGCGTCCGGCTCCGGGAGCAGAGAGAAAAGTGCCGGTTCCGGATTCAGGGCCAGCAGATCGCCGCGTTGGCTGGCGGTTTCTGACTGGGCAGATGACAGCATCGGACAGGCAAGCACCACCAGCGCCGCAGCCTGAAAGGCGCGGACTCCTGCTGCTGCGATCCTGGAACGCATGCTGTACAACACTGCAGTGTCTCCCTCTTCGAACAAACGACGCGCACGCCGCGACTCTTAAGTTTAGCAAATTGCAGTGAAATGCGCGCGTTATTGCCGGCTATGGGTCACCGATCAGGGTCATGCCGTTAATGCAGCTCGCACCCGGCACCAACGCGCGGCTGGATCTTGGGCTAGACTAGCGCGCTGATACCAAAGGGAGAAAGGCATGCAACCGGTCTATCTAGTGGGCGTGGACGGCAGTCCCTGCGCCGAGCGGGCGCTGGAGTACGCGCTGGCACGGGCGCAGTCAAATCAGGGCCGCATTCTGGCGGTTTTCGTCATCGAGTGGTCGCCGTTTTCTTTCAGCACCGCCGAGGAAAACGAGCGTCGCCATGCGCGGCGTGAGCAGGAAATGGCCCGTGCCCAGGAGCAGGTGATTGCGCCGGTTTTGGCGCGCTTGGAGGCGGCCGGTGTTGATGCAGAGGGCCTGGTTCGGCATGGCAACGTAGCGCAGACCCTGGATCGTTTGGCGCGGAAGCATGATGTGACCTGTCTGGTTATCGGCCGCCGCGGCTCTACCCGCTTGTCGCAACTCTTTGGGAGCGTCGCCAGTCACGTGGTGCAATTGGTTGATCGTCCCGTCACCGTGGTGCCCTAAAAGGAACTCTATGAAAATGAAAACGCATAAAACGCTTGGGGTAGCGCTACTGACCTGGCTGCTGGCGACGCCAGCACTGGCCCAGCAGACCCTGGATGAGCGCATTAACGCGGCGGTCCAGCCGGCTGCGGACTGGGTCACCGGGATTATTTTTTCCACCTTTCCCGTGGCCGGGGTCAACATCCCTTTCGTACTGGCCTGGTTGATCGTGGCTGCAACCATCTTCACCTTCTACTTCCGTTTCATCAATCTGCGCGCCATGAAGCACGGCTTTCAACTGGTGCGTGGAGACTTTAACGACCCGGAGGCAGCGGGAGAGGTGACCCATTTCCAGGCCCTGGCCACGGCGCTGTCGGGAACGGTTGGTCTGGGTAACATCGCTGGTGTGGCCATCGCCGTGTCCCTGGGCGGGCCCGGCGCGACATTCTGGATGATCCTGGCCGGTTTGCTGGGCATGTCCTCGAAGTTCACCGAGTGCACGCTGGGGGTCAAATATCGCAATGAGTATCCGGATGGCACCGTGTCCGGTGGGCCCATGTACTACCTGTCCAAAGGGCTGGCGGAGCGGGGGCCGAATTTTGCACGGTTTGGCAAGGTGCTGGCCGTGCTGTTTGCCATTTTCTGTATCGGCGGATCCTTTGGCGGCGGTAATATGTTTCAGGCCAACCAAAGCTTTGCACAGCTGGTGAACGTGACCGGTGGTGAGGCCAGCTGGCTGGCTGGCAAGGGCTGGTTGTTCGGCATCGTGGTGGCGGCCGCCGTGGGTATGGTCATCATCGGCGGCATCAAGGGTATTGCCCGCGTGACCTCGCGCATCGTGCCGCTTATGGCCGTGGTCTATGTATCGGCCGGTGTCATCATTATTCTGGCGAACATCACCGCCGTGCCGGCCGCCTTCGCGGCGATTTTCGCCGGTGCCTTCAGTCCGGAAGGTATCGCCGGTGGCTTTATTGGCGTGTTACTGCAGGGCTTTCAGCGGGCCGCCTTCTCCAACGAGGCCGGGGTGGGTTCTGCGGCCATCGCGCACAGCGCCGTGCAGACCAAGCGGCCCGTGACCGAGGGCATCGTGGCCCTCTATGAGCCGTTCGTGGATACGGTGGTGGTGTGCACCATTACCGCGCTGGTCATCATTATTACCGGCACCTGGGATCCGGGCGTTGATCCTTCGGCCGGCGTGCAGCTCACTTCCGCGGCCTTTGAATCTTCCATCAGCTGGTTCCCCTGGATACTGACGGTGGCCGTGGTGCTGTTTGCTTTCTCTACCATGATCAGCTGGTCCTACTACGGGCTGAAATGCTGGACCTACTTGTTCGGGGAAAGCCGCGCCGCTGATTACACCTACAAATTCCTGTTCCTGGCCTTTGTAGTGATCGGGTCCAGTATGCAGCTGGGGGCCGTTATTGGATTTTCCGATGCCATGATTTTTGCCATGGCCTTTCCGAACCTGCTGGGCTGTTATTTCCTCCTGCCGGTGGTCAAGCGGGAGCTAGACCGCTACTGGGCAGATCTGAAAGCCGGCCGCCTCGAACGCACGCGTGCCTGAGGGTACGACGCTTTCAAGGCCGTCGTAGGTCGGGGTATCGCTTTGATACCCCGGCATGCGAGCCTACGGCTGGTCTTAATTGCGGGCTCTGGCTCTTGCCCCGCGGCCGCCAACACGCGAGAATTCCATTTTTTCCGGGTACGCAAAAGCCCGACCGAATGAGTGCACAATCCCATGCCTAGCCGTAAAGATCTGGCCAACGCAATTCGCGCCTTGTCCATGGACGCCGTTCAGCGCGCCAACTCCGGACACCCCGGCATGCCTCTGGGCATGGCCGATATTGCCGAAGTCCTCTGGAATGACCATCTGAAACACAACCCGGCCAATCCGGCCTGGTGGGATCGGGACCGTTTTGTTCTATCCAACGGACACGGCTCCATGCTGCTCTATTCTCTGCTCCATCTAAGTGGCTACGATGTTTCCCGCGACGATTTGAAAGATTTTCGTCAGCTGCATTCGAAAACGCCCGGGCACCCGGAATATGGCGAGGCACCGGGTGTTGAGACCACCACAGGTCCGTTGGGACAGGGTATTGCCAACGCCGTGGGCATGGCGCTGGCGGAAAAAGTTCTGGCCACCCGTTTCAACCGGGACGGTCATGACATTGTTGATCACCGCACCTGGGTGTTTCTGGGTGATGGTTGCCTGATGGAGGGCGTGTCGCATGAGGCCTGCTCCCTGGCGGGCACCCTGGGGCTGGGTAAGCTGATTGCCTTCTGGGACGACAATGGGATTTCCATCGACGGCGACGTGGCAGGCTGGTTCAGTGACGATACGCCCGCGCGCTTTGAGGCCTATGGCTG
>JABSSV010000013.1:5918-35908 GCA_013213875.1 Lysobacterales bacterium | reverse complement strand
CAGATTGGAGGCGTAATCGCCATGCTCAACGGAGCGCGTACGCTCCAGTTGGGGCTGTACATCGGTATCTGCCGGGATCACTTCATCGCGCTGCAAATGCAGCAAGGCCTGACTTAATAATTCTTCAATGTGCTTTTTCACAAAACAAGCGCGTCGGTTGCTCTTAATAACGGCGCTATTGTAAACCGTTGGCGCCTTCAATGGGGCATAGGCTGTGCGGCCTTGCGAGCCCGTAACAGGCTTTTGGCACCACTGTGGAAGATGCTGTGGATAAGTCTGTGGAAAAATTGGCCCTAATGCGTTTCTTGCCTTGCTTTGCCGCCTGTCAAACCGTTGCTGGCGCCGGATGGTTTTTAAAAAAATAATAAAAACAATGAAATACGAGGTATTTTGAGAACCTAATTTGCGCCTGGCGCGCAAGCCCATGATTTTTACTCCGGGGCCTGTCCTGTGCATAAAAGTGCACCCATCCAGTCTTTTCTCGCCGGCGGCGCTGAAAAACCTCGTGCGGGCAGGCGAAACTTGGAGTTGAAGCAGGTAAGCTTCCGGCCTATGCATGGATTTATCTCCCTGGCGTTGTTTTTGGCAGTGGCTGCCGCGCTTCTGGCGGGCTTTCCTGTTGCCTTCACCTTGGCCGGCGTTGCGCTGATTTTCGCTGCTGTTGGCGTTCTTTTTGGCGTTTTTGACCCGGCATTTCTGGAGGCCTTCCCGAACCGGGTTTACGGCATCATGACCAATGAAACCCTGATCGCCGTGCCCGTGTTCGTGTTTATGGGCGTCATGCTGGAGCGCTCGCGTCTGGCTGACGAGTTGTTGCAGTCCCTGGCGCAGTTGCTGCACCGCGTTCCCGGCGGCCTGGGTCTGGCCGTGATGGTGGTGGGTGCGCTGATGGCTGCCAGTACCGGTATCGTCGGCGCGACGGTTGTGACCATGGGTCTGCTGTCGCTGCCTACCATGCTGCGTCATGGCTATAAGGATTCGGTAGCGACCGGTTCCATCTGCGCAGCCGGCACGCTGGGCCAGATTATTCCACCCTCAATTGTTCTGATTCTGTTGGCGGATGTGCTGTCCAACGCCTACCAGCAGGCCCAGCTTCGGCTGGGAATTTTTTCCCCCGAGACCGTATCCGTTGGGGATCTGTTTGCCGGTGCGCTGCTACCGGGGCTGCTGCTGGTCCTGCTCTACATGCTCTATCTCATGCTCAGCGCCTGGCTGCGTCCCGCTTCCATGCCGGCGGTAAAGGCCGCCAGCGATAGCGAGGTGTCACTGTTGCGTTTGCTGGGCCTGATTGCCGGCCCGCTGTTTTTGATCGTGGCGGTGCTGGGCTCCATTCTCTACGGCATTGCCACACCCACCGAGGCGGCCTCCGTAGGCGCCGTGGGGGCCATGGTGCTGGCGGCTCTGCGCGGTCATTTCAGCGTGCCCACGCTGCGTGCCAGCGTGTATCAGTCGGCCAAGGTCAGTGCCATGGTGTTCATGATTCTGATCGGCGCTTCGCTTTTCAGTCTCGTTTTTCGTGGCTATGGCGGGGATGAACAGGTAGAAGCCCTGCTGGCCGGTTTGCCGGGTGGCGTGACCACGGCCATGGTGCTGGTCATGCTGGCGCTGTTTTTGCTGGGCTTCATTACCGATTTTATCGAGATTACCTACATCGTCGTGCCGGTGGTGGGGCCGGCGCTGCTGGCGCTGGGGGTCGATCCAGTGTGGCTGGGCATCATGATCGCGGTGAATTTACAGACCTCCTTCCTGACACCGCCGTTCGGTTTCTCTCTCTTCTACCTGCGGGGCGTGACGCCGCCGGAGGTGCCGACCACGGCCCTCTATCGGGGGGTGATCCCTTTTATCCTGATCCAGCTGTTCATGCTGTTGCTGCTCAGTCTGTGGCCGGTACTGGTGACCTGGCTGCCTGACCGGCTGTACGGCTAGCCGTTCCCGCGGACGTTCATGAGGCGCTGCTCGGCAATGCGACTGTAGGGTGTGACTGCCGCGTAGTAGTCGCGATAGGAGGTCAGCACCCGGGCAAAGAGCGCATCGTCCTGCGCCTGTTCGTCCAGATATTCCCAGGTGATGCGCTCAAGTTGGGCCATGACTTCATCCGGAAAGCTGCGCAGCTCCACACCGTGCTCTTCCTGCAGCGTGCGCAGGGCCTGGGCGTTGTGGAAAGTGAACTCTGCCAGCATGTCCGTATTAACGGCCTGGGCCGCAATTTCCACCACGGACTGCAGGTCTTCCGGCAGGGCCTCGAAGGCTTCCTGGTTTACCAGTGCTTCAATCGTTGAGCCGGTTTCCTGCCAGCCCGGGCTGTAGTAGTAGCGCCCGGCGCGGAACAGGCCCAGGGCCAGATCGTTGTAGGGCCCAACCCACTCCGTGGCATCGATGGTACCGGTTTGCAGCGCGGTAAAAATTTCCGCGCCCGGCGTGGTTACCGGCGTTCCGCCCGCGCGCCGCAGGACCTCGCCGCCGAGGCCCGGGATGCGCATTTTCAGCCCCTTGATGTCGTCCAGAGAGCGAATCTCCTTATTGAACCAGCCGCCCATCTGGGTACCCGAGTTGCCGGCCGGCAGAGGCAGGATGCCGAAGGGTGCATAGGCCTCGCGATAGAGCTCCAGGCCGCCACCGTAGTAGAGCCAGCCATTCATTTCCTGGGCCGTGAGACCGAAGGGGGAGCTGCAAAACAGTTGCGCGGCGGGTGCCTTGCCCTTCCAGTAGTAGCTCGTGCTGTGACCCATTTCTGCGGTGCCGCGGGACACGGCATCGAAGACCTCAAAGGGCGGTACCAGTTCGTTGCCGCCGTAGACCTTGACCGTTAGGCGCCCCCCGGACAGCCGGCCGATGTATTCCGCCAGCCGATTGGCGCCGGTGCCAAGACCCGGGAAGTCCCGTGGCCAGGCGGTGACCATTTTCCATTCAATGGGATCCGCTGCTGCACCGCTGGCGCAGTCTGCCTGCTGGCCGGCGGCGGGTTTCTGTCCGCAGGCGCCAAGTGCGCCCGCTGCGCCGGCCAGGGCGGCGGCGCCCACAAATTTACGTCGATCCATGTTTGATTTCTCCCACTGGGTGCGCGCTGGTTATGCTTGCCGCTTGTTGGTTTACTATCCGGGGTCCCCGCGCGCGGGTGCTATAGTGGCAGCATACCTTCGAGCTCAACAAAAGGGCCAGTCCCAGCGGCTATGAATTTAGAAGATCCTTCCGAGATTGCGCGCAAGCTTGGTGATTTGCGCGAAGAACACCGCGACCTGGACCGGGCCATTGCGCGCCTGGTTGAAGACCCCGGTGCGGACCAGATTGGCCTCAAGCGCATGAAAAAGCGCAAATTAAAACTGCGTGACTGGATGGCCTATCTGGAGTCACGCCTGATTCCTGATCTGGACGCCTAGCGGTCTGCGGCGGCTTCTGTGCCGGCCTCCGGCGCGACCTGAATGATGCCGTGGCGCACGCCTTTTTCCAGAAACAGGCGCGCATCAGATCCCATCCGTGCCAGCCGCTCATCGAACTCGAGCCGGTTGTCATGGTTGACATGTAAAAGCTTCAGGCGCTTCAGTTCGCCAATAAATTGACGGCACAGGACCTTGTCATAGTATTCCGGCGCATCAAATTCCTGCAGCAGGGAAATGCGCTGGGCCGTGAGTATGCACAGGCGTTCGAGCTCGGACCGGCTGAGGCGGCCGGAACCATTTTTGGTCAGCACCGCGAAGGTGATGTAGAAGCGCTCCAGCGTGTGCAGCATGGAACGCGCCAGCAGATTGATCTGGGTGGCCTCGCGTGTGCCACCTTCCGCCCGTCGCAGCATGCCGTCCCTGTCGGAGTGTTCCAGCAGGCCGGCGGCGATCATCTGCTGTACCGTCTGTTCCAACACCGGCCCAAAGTTTTGCGGATCCCAGGGCAGGTAAAGTTCGGCGCGCAGGAAGGGATAGATATCATTCGCCAGTCGTTCCAGGTCGGCGCGGGCAAAAGCGCGCTGGCGCAGGAAGCAGCATGCCACCAGGGACGGAATCACCAGCAGGTGGGCGGAATTGTTGCGGTAGTAGGTCATGCCCACGGCCTCGCCGGGGGCGGTACGCACGATATCGCCGAGCTCATGCGTGACCCGTTCCAGCAGCCCCAGTTCAAAGCCATGCTGGATCATATCCTCCGGGCTACGCTCCGTGACCGTGACCCGACCAGCTAACGGGCCCATGAGTATCAGGTCGCGATACAGGGCCAGCTGCTCGGCCAGCAACACTTCATCCATGGCGTGCCGGGGTGTGGCCAGCAGGGCGGTAGCGAGCAGATTGACGGGATTTACATCGGCGGTGGCATTAATGGCGCACATGATCCGGTCGCCCAGATCGTTCACCATGGGTGTTAGCCAGCTGGGCTTGTCCTGCGGCACGCCACCCCAGCTACGCCACTCCGGTGCGTACTGATCCAGCAGGTCGTCAAGCAATATGGGGTCGCCAAAACTGACGTGCGCTTCGCCGTGATTCTGGCCCAGAATGCGATGCACCTTGAACAGATCCAGCAGGGACTCTTTCTTCTTCGCGGCCCCCGCCAGTTCCTTGTTGTAGCTGCTGCCTTCCAGCAGCTTTTCGTAGCCCAGATAGACCGGCTGGAACAGTACCGGCTTGGCCGGGTTGCGCAGATAGGCCCTTACGGTCATTACCAGCATGCCGCCCTTGGGCTGCAGCAGTCGGCCCGTGCGGCTGCGTGTGCCTTCAATAAAGTATTCGATGGGCACGCCTTCGGACATGATGTGACTGACATATTCCGCAAAGACGGCCGCGTAGAGTTTCTGGGAGCGGAAGCTGCGACGCAGATAGAACGCCCCGCCCATGCGGATGATGGAGCCGACCACGGGCAGATTCAGGTTGATGCCAGCGGCGATATGGGGCACGGCGAGGCCGCGCACATAGAGCAGAAAGGACAGCAGGATGTAATCGGCGTGACTGCGATGGCAGGGCACGTAGATAATTTCGCGGCCCAGCGCCTGCTCCTTGAAGCGCTCGAAATGATGCACGCGCGTTTCGCCGTAAACGCGACGTAAAAACCAGTTCAGCGTCAGATAGGCGATACGGACAAAGGTGTAGGAATAATTGGCGGCAATTTCCAGCGCATACTCACGTGCCTGGTCTTCAGCTTTGTGCACGGTAATGTCAGTGCGGCGCGCTTCCTCGGCGATGGCTTCGCGTACCGCCGGCGCTTTCACCACCGCATCGATCATGGTTCGACGGTGCGAGAGGTCAGGTCCGATCATGGCGGTTTTAACGCGTCGGAAATGCACGCGCAGCAAGCGTGAAACCTTGCGCAGGGCAATGGCGCGGTCCGGCCCCTCATCCAGCAACTGCCGCAGCGAGATGGGGCGGCTGAACTGAACCACCGTATCGCGACCGTTGATCAGGGTGCTGAGCAGGCGCCGAAAACGGCCAATGACCTCCCAGTCTTCCGTAAACAGCACCTTGGCCCAGCTATCGCTGCTATCCGGCGAGCGGCCAACCAGAACCGTCACGGGCACCAGTTTGATGTCCTCTTGCTCATGTGCTGCGCAGTGGGCTACCAATTGGGCCAGCAGTTCTGAATTTCGCCGCGGTTCCGGACGCCGGACCAGCAGGCCTTTCCAGCGCCGCAGCACGGCATAGCTGCGCGGGGCCAGCGCTGCCGGTTCGCGCATGGGCAGCAGCGGCCGGGCAATGTTCTGTTGTTCGCAGACCTTGTCCAGAATCAGGATGGAGGACAGGGCGTCATCTGCCAGCATGTAGCAGACCGGCGTGTCATCACTGACGCCGCTATGGCCATCCAGATCGGGTAGCACTCGGGCCCGAACCCAGAGATTCAGAATCCAGCGCAACAGCAGGTTCCAGCGCAGCTTGATAGCGCTGAGGAATCCGGATTGAGGTGCGGTGTCGCTCAAGATCGATAGGCCCTGATGGTGGAGTGCTCATTATCGCCGATCGTGGGGCGGGGCGGAATCCGGGCGAATTCGCTGTCTGCCAAAATAAAAAATCCGGGCTGGCACGAAGCCCGCCCGGAATTCCGGCGGAGCCGGAGAGGATCGGTTCCAGCGCGCATCATCGCGCTTGGAAAAAATTATTTTTTATTTCTTATTATTATCTTATGGGCGAAGCTTAAGGTATTGCTTTAAGT
The DNA here is from genome assembly GCA_013213875.1 of Lysobacterales bacterium. Taxonomy (GTDB): domain Bacteria; phylum Pseudomonadota; class Gammaproteobacteria; order Xanthomonadales; family SZUA-36; genus Marinihelvus. The sequence goes on along the minus strand of JABSSV010000013.1, from coordinate 29,788 downwards.
CATGTCAAATAGTTTTTGACAACAAATGCAGCCAAGCCACTAGAAAACCTAGGAAATAGTATCAGCCGTCAAGAGCGGCCGCAATTTCCCGCTGGATCGCCTCTGCTGCTGCGGCCGGATTTTCCGCGCTTTTGATCGGTCGACCAACCACCAGGTAATCGGCACCATTGGCAATGGCCCGACCCGGCGTCAATACCCGCTGCTGATCTCCCAGCTCACTTTGCCTATCGTTGAAGATGGGGCGAATACCGGGCGGCACGGTAATCAGGGCCGGATCTATCTCGGCCCGCAGCCGCGGTACCTCAAGACCGGATGACACCACACCGGCGCAGCCCAGCTCCAGGGCCCGTCGGGCGCGGGAGAGTACCAGCGCTTCCGCGTCGCAGGCGAAGCCCAGATCGTCGAGATCGCCCTGGTCCAGGCTGGTCAACGCGGTCACCGCCAGCACACCAAGCTGATCACCGCCGGCCTCTACCGCCGCTGCCAGCATGCGATCGTTGCCGTGCACGGTGCAGAAATCCACGCCGTGGCCGGCCAGCTGGCGCACGGCCGCTGCTACGGTAGCGGGAATATCAAACAGCTTCAGGTCGGCAAAGATTTTTTTGCCTTCACCTTTCAGTTCATGCAGCAATTCGAAGTAGTGGCCGGAAAGAAAGAACTCCAGACCCAGCTTGTAAAACTGTACGCTGTCACCCAGCGTTCTCACCAGCGCCTGTGCCTGCTCCAGGTCCGGTACATCAAGCGCGAATATGAGACGGTCACGGGGATCAATGGCCGCACGGCCCGGGGCTTGCTCAGTCATGTTGGTCTTCCTTAAGGTTCAAAAAATCCGCCAGGGCGGATGCGACATGCTGCGGCTGATCCATATGCAGGTGGTGCCCACCGTCCAGCTGCAGCAGCGTCAGATCTTTTATGGCCTCCAGGCGCGGCGCCAGCCTTGCGCCGAGATAGGATTCCAGCGCTGGCGTTAGCACCGCCAGCACCGGGCATTGTATGTCAGCGAGAATGCTGAGGGCCTGCGCTTCGCTCATCCAGTAGGGAGAGTCCCACATGGCGCGTGGGTCCGTGCGCCAGCGCCAGCCGTCCGGTACCGGGCGCAGGGCCCGTTCTGCCAGCAGCAGCGCCGAAGCGTCCCGCATGGGGTTTTTCAGCTGTCGCGCGCGTGCAGCCAGAGCTGGCGTTTCGAACACGCTGCGATGGCCCCGGGGTTGGCGCACTGAGCGCAGCGAGCGCTGCAGGCGCGGGCCCGCCAGTGCCGTGTCTTCGGTGACCACGCCGAGGCCGTCCAGCATGACAATGCGCTCAATGCGCTCCGGGTTGGCGCAGGCATAGCAGGCCGCCAGTGCCGTACCCAGTGAATGGCTTACCAGCGTGCACCGGTCCCAGGCCAGCGCATCCAGCGCCACATCAAGGTCGAACAGATAATCCGTGAAGTAATAGCGAGCGGCCGGCGGCCGGTGGTCGGAATGGCCGTGGCCCGCATAGTCCAGCAGCGTCCAGTGCGGCCCCGGGCAGGCCCGGGCCAGTGGCAGCAGGGACGCCGCATTATCCATCCAGCCATGCAGCCCCAAAAGTTTTGGCCCCTGCTCCGGACCCAGTTCCAGCGCCTGCAGCTTGCCCCAGCCGACGTCCAGCGCCCGCTCCTGCGCTGCGGTCACCCGCTACGCTCCAGCTTGGCGTACGCCAGCACCAGCCATTTGGCGCCGGCTTCATGGAAGTTGACCTGCACGCGCGCATGTTCCCCCTGGCCCTCGAAACTGACCACCGTGCCCTCACCGAATTTTTGGTGCCGGACTCGCTCGCCATGCTGGTAGGGCTGGCTGGGATCCGCCACCGCTGACCGCCGGGCGGCGACCGGAGTGGAGCGTACAAAGGGCCGGGCTACGCCGGCCCGGGGACGGATTTCCTGCAGGTGCTCGGCCGGCATCTCGTCGAGAAAGCGTGAGGGCCGGGCATAGGACTCGGAGCCGAACATGCGCCGCACTTCCGCATAGCTCAGATACAGGTTTTCCATGGCGCGGGTCATGCCCACGTAGCACAGGCGGCGCTCTTCCTCGAGCCGCCCGCCGGATTCCTGCACCGAGCGCTGGTGGGGGAACAGCCCGTCTTCCAGCCCCGCCATAAAGACCAGGGGGAATTCCAGGCCCTTGGCTGAGTGCAGGGTCATGAGCTGTACGCAATCTTCCCAGTCCTCGCCCTGGGTTTCGCCCGCCTCCAGGGCGGCGCGACTGAGAAAAGACTGCAGCACGGTCATGCCCGCTTCCTCGTCATCGGCTGGCAGCACGAAGCTGTCCGCGGCGTTAACCAGTTCGCTGAGGTTTTCCAGCCGTGCCTCCATTTTCTCGCGCGACTCTTTCTCATAGTGGCTGGGCAGATTGGACATGTCGATCACGCCTTGCATCTGATTGCCCAGGGTCCAGTCCCCAAGCCGTTCGCGCATGGCCAGAATCAGCTCCACAAAGGCCTGCACCGTGGTGCGTGCGCGGCCGGTGAGCACCCCCTGTTCCAGCCCGGCGCGGGCGGCTTGCCACAGGGGCAGACCGCTTTCCCGGGCCTGCAGGCGCAGCGTGGCAACGGTCTTCTGCCCGATGCCCCGGGCCGGCGTGTTGATGACGCGCTCGAAGGCTGCGTCGTCGTTGGGATTCAGTACCAGGCGCAGATAGGCCAGCGCATCCTTGACCTCGGCCCGCTCAAAAAAGCGCAGGCCGCCATAGACGCGATAGGGCACGCCCTGGCGCCGAAGATGTTCCTCAAACAGGCGCGACTGGGCCGAGGTGCGATAGACGATGGCCGCCTCATCGGCGCGTCGGCCTTCGCTCATCCACTGTTCCAGCTGGCTGACGACGAAGCGGGCTTCGTCCTGCTCGTTATAGGCCGAGTACAGGCGGATGGGATCACCATCCGAGCCAGCGGTCCAGAGATTCTTGCCCAGGCGCCCCTCATTGTTCGCGATCAGCGCGTTGGCGGCAGACAGGATGTTGCCGGTAGAGCGGTAGTTCTGCTCCAGGCGCACGGTCTGCACATGGGGGAAGTCGCGGGTGAACTGGCGCACGTTCTCCACCCGTGCGCCGCGCCAGCCGTAGATGGACTGGTCATCATCACCCACCACGAAAACGCTGCCCGTGTCGCCGGCCAGCAGCCGCACCCAGGCGTACTGAATCGTGTTCGTGTCCTGAAATTCGTCCACCAGAATGTGCTGCAGCCGCTGGCGGTAGTGGGCCAGCAAATCATCGTTATGCAGCCACAGTTCATGCGCGCGGAGCAGCAGCTCGGCAAAATCGACCAGTCCCGCGCGGTCGCAGTAATCCTGATAGAGGCGGTAGATCTGGGTCCAGGTCTCGGTGAGCGGGTTATCCAGCGTCTCAATGGCGGCCGGGCGCTGGCCCTCATCCTTCCGCGCGTTAATGAACCACTGGGCCTGACGCGCTGGCCACTGGTTCTCGTCATAGCCTTCTTCGCGGATCATGCGTCGCAGTAGGCGCTGCTGGTCGTCCGCGTCAAGGATCTGGAAATTTTCCGGTAGCCCGGCCTCACGCCAGTGCATGCGCAAGAGCCGATGGGCAATGCTGTGGAAGGTGCCGATCCACAGAGGTCGCGTGGACGTTTCCAGCAGTTGCTGGGCGCGCTCGCGCATTTCCCCGGCGGCCTTATTGGTAAAGGTCACCGCCAGCACGCTCAGCGGTGATTCGTGTTGCACTTGAATCAGCCAGGCCAGGCGGTGGATGAGCACTCGGGTCTTGCCGCTGCCGGCCCCGGCCAGCACCAGCGCATGAGGTGCGTCGGAGGTTACCGCCTCGCGCTGTGGCTCGTTCAGCTCATCGAGGATGTGGGAAACATCCATGAGCGCCTAGCGGTCCTGTTCGCGCTGCACGGCACGATAGCCGATGTCCCGGCGCAGAAAGGCGCCATCCCAGCCAATGGTGTCGGCGGCGGCATAGGCGCGCTGCTGGGCTGCGCCCACCGTGTCACCGAGTGCGGTGACGCACAGCACGCGTCCACCAGCGGTGACTACCTCGCCATCAGCCAGAGCAGTGCCCGCATGAAAGACCTTTACGGCCTCCTCGGCCGGCCGTTTCAGGCCGTGGATCGGAGCGCCCTTGGCATAGCTGCCGGGGTAACCCCCCGCCGCCATGACCACGCCCAGTGCGGCCCGTGGATCCCACTCGGCGTGCGTTTCCTGCAGGCGGCCGGCCAGTGCGGCCTCGCACAGCGTGACCAGGTCCGAGCGCAGTCGCATCATGACCGGCTGCGTCTCCGGGTCGCCGAAACGCACATTGAATTCCAGCACGCGGGGATTGCCTTGCGCATCGATCATGAGGCCGGCATAGAGGAAGCCGGTGAAGGGGAAGCCGTCGCTGGCCATACCGGCCACGGTCGGCTCAATCACCTCACGCATCACGCGTTCATGCAGCGCTGCGTCTACGACCGGTGCTGGAGAATAGGCGCCCATGCCGCCGGTATTGGGGCCGCTGTCCCCTTCACCGACCGCTTTATGGTCCTGGCTGGTGGCCAGGGGCAGCGCATGCTGTCCATCCGCCATGACGATAAAGCTGGCCTCTTCGCCTGCCAGAAACTCCTCGATCACCACGCGGTGCCCCGCATCGCCGAAGGCATTGCCTTCCAGCATATCGCGCACGGCGGCCTCTGCCTCAGCCAGCGTCGCGGCCACTACCACGCCCTTGCCGGCGGCGAGGCCATCGGCCTTGACCACAATGGGCGCACTCTGGGTGTGCAGAAAAGCCAGCGCCTCATGCAAGTCGGTAAAGTTGCCATAGGCGGCCGTGGGGATGCCGTGTCGGGCCATGAAATCCTTCGCGAAGGCTTTGGAGCCTTCCAATTGCGCCGCCCCGGCGCTGGGGCCGAAGCAGGGCAGGCCAGCGGCGCTGAAGCGGTCCACCAGACCGGCGGCCAGCGGATCCTCCGGGCCGACCACGGTCAGACCAATGGCATGCTCCTGGGCAAAAGCCAGCAGCGCGTCCGTGTCATTGACGCCAATCGCAATGTTTTCCAGTCCCGGCTCGGAGGCCGTGCCTGCGTTTCCTGGCGCCACATACACCCGCTCTACGCGCGGCGACTGGGCAATTTTCCAGGCCAGCGCGTGTTCGCGCCCGCCGCTGCCGATCACTAATGCTTTCATGCTCGCTCCTTTAGTGGCGGAAGTGGCGCATGCCGGTAAAGACCATGGCAATGCCATGCTCGTCCGCGGCGGCGATCACCTCGTCGTCGCGCATGGAGCCGCCCGGCTGGATGATGGCCTTGATGCCCGCTTCGGCAGCGGCATCAATGCTATCCCGAAACGGGAAAAAGGCGTCCGAGGCCATGCAGGAGCCGTTCAGTGCAAGGCCGGCCTCTTTGGCCTTCCAGGCGGCAATGCGGGAGGAATCCACGCGGCTCATCTGGCCGGCGCCGACGCCCAGGGTGCGGCGATCGCTGGCGTAGACAATGGCGTTGGACTTGACCATGCGTACCATGCGCCAGGCAAACATGAGGTCCTGCCATTCCTTTTCCTCCGGTGCCCGCGCGCTGACGCTGCGGCAGTCGGCACGATCCACACAGGCTGCATCATGCTGCTGGATTAGAAGACCGCCGGCCACGCGGTGCAGGTTGAGCCGCTGTTCCGTCGTGGCCACATCGCCGGTGGCCAGCAGCCTGACGTTGGGTTTGGCGGCGAAGCTTGCGCAGGCCGCGCTGTCAAAGGCCGGCGCAATCACCACCTCGACAAACTGGCGCGCCAGAATCTCATCGGCCAGTTCGCTATGCACTGGCTGATTGAAAGCAATAATGCCGCCGAAGGCGGATACGGGATCTGTGGCATGCGCGTGGTCATAGGCGGCTAGCAGCGAATCAGCGACCGCTGCGCCGCAGGGATTGGCATGCTTGACGATGACGCAGGCCGGGCCTTCCGTAAACTGATTGACGCACTCCAGCGCCGCGTCCGCGTCTGCGATGTTGTTGTAGGACAGCTCCTTGCCCTGCAGTTGCTCGGCTGCGGCCAGGCCGGTGCTGGTGCCGGCTTCCGTATAGAAGGCGGCCTGCTGATGCGGGTTTTCCCCGTAGCGCATGGTCTGACGGCGCTGGAACTGCGGTGTGTAGACCAGTGGCAGTTCGTCCGGCGCGTCGGCATCTTCCAGCCGTCGGGACAGGTAGTCAGCAATCAGGCCGTCGTAGCGGGCTGTGTGCGCATAGGCGGCTGCGGCCAGGCGAAAACGCAGCGCCTGATCCACCTGTCCCTGCTGCAGTGCGGTCAGCACGTCGTCATAGTCTTGCGGGTTGGTCACAATGGTGACGCGCGCGTGGTTTTTGGCAGCAGCGCGCACCATGGCTGGACCGCCGATATCAATGTTCTCAATGGCATCTGGCAGCGTGCAGTCTTCACGGCTGGTCACCGCTTCAAAGGGATAGAGGTTCACTGCCACCACATCGATGGGCGCGATCTGCTGTGCCTCCATGACCGCCGCATCTTCAGCGCGGCCCAGCAAACCGCCATGAATTTTCGGGTGCAGCGTCTTGACGCGGCCATCCATGATTTCCGGGAAGCCGGTATGGTCGCTGACGCTGTGCACGGTGATGCCCGCCTCGCGCAGCGCACGGGCGGTGCCGCCGGTGGAAAGCAGGCGGTAGCCCAGGGCCTCCAGGCCGCGGGCGAAATCAACGATTCCGGCTTTGTCGGAAACACTCAACAGGGCATACGGGGTGCGGGATGTGGCTTCGTTCATGCTGTTCCTACGGGTATCTGGTCGGCTGGGTCAGCGCTCAGCGCGGTCGTATTTGATACTGCTTCATCTTGGTGCGCAGCGTGGTTCGGGTTATGCCCAGAATGCGGGCCGCCCGGCTCTGATTACCGGCGGTAAACTTCAGCGTCTCTTCGATCAGGGGCGGCTCAATTTCACTGAGCAGGGTTCGATAGAGGTGCTCGGGTTCCGTGTGTCCCATGTCCTGAAAATAGCGGCGAATGGTCGCTTCTACATAAGCCCTTAGGGATTCCTGTCTGGCCATCGGGGGACTGGTTTTTCCTGTTGTCTGAGAACCGCGTCGGGGTCCAGAAAGGTATCACAAAACCAGGTTCAGCGGGTCGTTCCTGTGGGTGGAAATGCCATCCATGGCAGTGATTTTTCGGTCCTAGCGAAACTGCAGGTCGAAACCGGTTGCCGGCATGGCGGGTTCGGCAAATTCCAGCAGGATGGGTACCTGTTCCCGGCTGCCCATAAGCTCGTCCGGCGCGGGCGTGCGCTGCAGATAGTCGGCGGCCGGGAACAGCCGCGCCGCCAATGGCTGGTTGTTGCTGTCGTACAGGGTGACGGCAAGCCCGGGATAGGGCTGGGCCCGATCACTGAGGTTGGTGAAGGTAGCGCTTAGCACCAGCATGCCGCTGCGATTGGGGTGCGGATGAATGTCCCGGGCAATCAGATGCATGCGCGATGGGTCACGGTAGACTGGCTCCGCTTCAAAACCAGGAACGGACCAGGCCTGCAGCTTCTGGGCCAGATCGCTGTCAGGCGCGACCGAGGAGCGGAAGGTCCAGGCCAGATTCAGGACGGTGAGAAGGGCCAGCAGGCCCAGTAGCACGCGCCAGGGCCAGCCAGCACTCGGAGGCGGCGCTTGCGGCGCAGGCATGGCGATGGGCGGCCTATCAGCCTCGACGCCCAGTACGGCCGGGGCATCTGCGCGCTTCGCCAGTTGCTGCTCACTGCTGGGATAGTCGTCTGAGAGGCGCTCCAGCGCATCGAACTCTGCGCCGCAATGGGCGCAGCGAACCTGTCCCTGCTGCGCGGTCAGCTGTTCGGCATTGAGCGCATGCACGCTCTGACAGTTGGGGCAGAGGGTATACATGATTGCCTGCGCGGCCTAGGCCGGATGTACCGGCCAGGGTGAGTCGTTATCGTGCCTGGCGATCCAGCAGCTCACGGAGCCGCGCCTTCTTGCCCTCATACTCCTCTTGCAGGGCGAGTTTGCGCGCCTCCAGTTCCAGCCGGTCTTCGCGGTTATTGCCCATGCGGCTGCGGATCGATTCGATCCGCTGTAGCTCGTGGGTTTGAACCGGTAGCCCGGCCCGCTGGCGGTCTGCAGCAAAACCGATCTGCTGGAGCAGGGATCGATGCAGGCTGTTGTAGCTGGAGTCCACGAGATTGAAATCGTAGCCCAGCGTGTCAAGCTCGCTCTCCAGGGCCCGGTCAACATGGTCGAGGGTGGGGAATTCCACAAGTAGCAGGGCATCACGTCGCTGGCGCTGCTGCGCCTCGTTCTGCTCGCGGATGTAGTCGGTCTCGGGTCGCTGGTGGCGTTCAGAGCGGTCAAAGCGCTTAACGACGCGCCCATCCTTGAGCATGACGTACGGTTGTCCACCTTTGGACGGAGGCGTGGGTGCATAAATGGTCTCACCATCCTCGGCTGTCCAACTGTAGGTCACTTGGCCAAATGCCATCATGGGACTGATTGCCCAGGCCAACGCTACACCCGATAAAATCCTTTTTATCGAAGTATTCATAGCGCCCTAGATTACGCCGCGCTCGCAAAAAAATCTAGCCTTGGGAAAGCGCCTCAGGGCGATCTTTCGTTCAGCAGCTGTTGGTAGCGCTCTTTGAGGCCGGAAAACTGCTGTAGCTTGTCCTGCCGACGGGCTTCAATTTCCGCCAGCGCATTTTCTGTTTCCAGCATCAAAGCCTGCGTCGCTTTAATCTCTTCCAGGCGCTGGCCCGGCACTTCACGGTCGGCGCGCTGCACGTCAGCGGCACCCTGAATCAGCTCGAATAAGGTTTTTTGATGCAGCTGCAGATTGCTGAGCGTGGCGTCTTTTTCGTACTGCAGATAGGTCAGTTCCAGTTCCTGCGCCTCATCGATAGCGTCAAGATTTCGAAAGCGCATCATCAGCAGCGCATCGTAACGGGCCTGCTGCTCCTCCCGGGAGAGGTTCTCAGGGTCAGGGGGCGGTGGCAACAGTCGCTCGGCGCCTGCCTTACAGCTCCAGATACCCAGCGAGTTACTTTTGCAGTAGGGCTGGTTGGGGTCCTTGGGCGGCGTATCGTCATAGATCCAGGTGCCGCTGCCGTCCTTCCAGCGATATTTGGCATCAACATCGGCTGCCAGCAACATCAGTAGCACGCCAGTGGCGATGGCAAGCGTCCGTGTCAGCATGTCAGGCCTCACACCCGTAGCGATCGCGATAGGCGCGCACTGCGTCCAGATCAACCGTGCTGTCCGGCGCATGTTCGAAGTGATGGATCAGGTCGTCCAGACCGGCAATTGAGATAACGGGAAGCGCCAGCTCCTGCGTTACCTCCTGTGCCGCAGAGCGTGTTCCCTGGCCGCGCTCCTGGCGGTCCAGGGCAATAGCGACGCCGGCGGCCTCGGCACCAGCAGCCTCAATCCAGTGCAGTGACTCCCGCACCGAAGTGCCGGCGGATATGACGTCGTCCACGATCAATACCCGTCCCCCCATAGGTGCACCCACCAGCAATCCCCCTTCGCCGTGATCTTTGATCTCCTTGCGATTGTAGCAGAAGGGCACATTACGCCCATGGCGTTGGGCCAAAGAGATGGCAATGGCGGCAGCCAGCGGTATGCCTTTGTATGCGGGTCCGAACAACATATCGAAGCCCAGGCCAGAGTCGACGATGGCGTCGCTGTAGCAATCCGCGAGGCCGGCCAGAGAGGTGCCGTCATCAAAGCCCCCCGCATTAAAAAAATAGGGGCTCAGGCGCCCGGATTTCAGGGTGAACTCGCCAAATTTTAGATTGCCCTTGCCCAGCGCCAGCTCGAAAAAGCGATTTTTATAGGTGCTCATAGCCATGTCTGTTTTTCTGTTGGCGCCAGTCTAGCACCTGGCCTGCTGATGATGCTGGGCCGCAGACCTCGGTTGCGGCCGCTTTTCGGTCCACGGCCGGTGCTAAAAGAAGTATGCTGCGCTGCATGAAAATCATTTCTCTCAATGCCAATGGCATCCGCGCTGCCGAGCGCAAGGGCTTCTTCGACTGGATGCATCAGCAGGACGCAGACTTTGTCTGCATCCAGGAAACCAAAGCCCAGCATCACCAGCTCAAGGATCGGGCCTTTTTCCCCGTGGGCTATCACTGTTACTACCATGACGCACTGAAACCCGGTTACTCGGGCACGGCCATTTACAGCCGCCATCAGCCGGACCGGGTGCAGTACGGCATCGGCTTCGAACTGATGGACCGCGAGGGTCGTTGGCTGCAGGTGGATGTGGGCCAGCTATCGGTGGTGTCGCTGTATTTTCCTTCCGGCTCCAGCAGCGAGGAGCGACAGGACGTGAAGTTTGCCTGCATGGAATGGATCAAGCCCCGGCTCGAACAGATGGCGGCCAGTGGTCGCGAGTTCGTTATTTGCGGTGACTGGAATATCGCGCACAAGAACATCGATCTGAAGAACTGGCGGGGTAACCAGAAGAACTCCGGCTTCCTGCCAGAGGAGCGGGACTGGATGAGCGAGGTGTTCGGTGCGGTGGGTCTGGCGGATGCATTCCGGCGTTTTGAGCCAGCCGAGCATCAGTACACCTGGTGGTCGAATCGGGGCCAAGCCTGGGCCAACAACACGGGCTGGCGCATTGACTACCACGTCACCACGCCGGGCCTTGCTGACCGCGTGACGGGCGTTGAGATCTACAAGGATGAGCGCTTTTCGGACCACGCGCCGCTAAGCCTGAGCTACGATTTCGCGCCGCCTGAGCGTCAGTAGGCCAGGTCAGGAATGCAGGAGCAGCCCGTAACGGAAACCATGCCTGGCGGCTGGCGTGCCTATCTGCAGAAGCGGGTGCTGGTCATCTTTTTCCTCGGTGCCTCCTCTGGTCTGCCCTTTCCGCTGGTGTATTCCACCCTGTCGGCCTGGCTGGAAGAGGCTGGTGTGGAACGGGCTACCATCAGCACCTTTGCCTGGCTGGGCTTTGCCTACAGTCTGAAATTCGTGTGGGCGCCCATTGTCGATTCCCGAGCGGTGCCCTTTCTCAGTCGTTGGCTGGGTCGCCGCCGGGGCTGGATGCTGCTGTCACAGCTTGCTATCGGCGCGGCCCTCTGGTTCCTCGCGGGCCTCGATCCGGCCCGGGAAATTCAGGCCTTCGCCCTGTTGGCGCTGGCGGTGGCCTTTGCCTCGGCCACGCAGGACATTGTCATCGATGCCTATCGCATTGAATCGGCGGAAGATCGTTTGCAAGGGGTGCTGGCAGCGGCCTATCAGTACGGCTACCGCCTGTCCCTGCTGGTTAGTATGGCCGGCGCTCTCTACCTGGCTGAATTTTCCGACTGGCATACCACCTACCGCATCATGGCCGGCTGCATGGCGCTGGGGGTGATCACCACCTTCCTCTGTCGCGAGCCGGCGGCCAACCAGCGTTTCGGGCTTGCCGATGATCAGCCGCTGGGCGCGCGCATGGCATTCTGGTTCAATCATGCGGTGGCCGAGCCCTTCCGCGACTTTTACCGTCGTTTCGGCAAAGCCCTGTTTCTGGTGCTGCTGTTCGTGTCCTTCTATCGCGTGAGCGACTACGTGCTGGGTATTCTGGCCAATCCGTTCTATCTGGATTTGGGTTACAGCAAATCCATGGTCGCGACCATTGCCAAAGTCTATGGGGCCTGGATCACGCTTTTGGGCGTCGGTCTCGGCGGCTGGGCCGTGATGCGGCTCGGCGTAGCCCGCTGCCTGGTGGTGGCGACCACCTTGATAGCCAGTACCAATCTGTTCTTTGCCGCCAACGCGCTGATCGGCGCGGAGCCCTGGATGCTAGCGGTGACCATCAGTGCCGATAATCTGGCGCAGGGCTTTGGCGGCACGGTGTTGATCGCTTACCTTTCAAGCCTGACCAACCGTGACTTTACCGCCACCCAGTATGCGTTGCTGTCTTCTTTCATGGTCCTGCTGCCCAAGTTTCTGGCCGGTTTTTCCGGCGATGTGCAAATGGCCATCGGCTGGCTTGGTTTTTTCCTCTACGCCTGTGCCATGGGCATACCGGCCATTGTGCTGTCCGTCTACATGGCCCGCATTCATGGGCGGCTGGTTGGGGACCCGTCGGGCTAGCAGACTCTACTGTCCGAAGCGCTCACCACCCTCTGCCAGCCAGGCGACTTCTTCCGCGCTGCTGGTCCGGCCCAATACCTGATTGCGATGGGGGAAGCGTCCAAAGCGTTCGATGATGGCCCGGTGGCGGCGCGCGGAGCTGGCAAAGGATTCCCAAAGCTTGGCTCGCTCCGGGTCCGTGACCGCCAAGGCATCAAAGTAGGCTACGGACTGAGCCTGTACAGACCGATCCTCCGCATGCTGCATGGGCATGGCAAAAAACACCCGTTCGATCAGGCTCAGCTCCTGATCCTGGCTGGCCGCTTGTCCGTCAAGACTGAGAGTCAGGGCCTTTTTATCGCTGGCGAAGGCAGCCGCGGTGCCGCGAAACAGGTTCCGCGGTAGCTGGTCCGTGAGCAGGATCAGAGCCAGCCGACCACTGGCAGTATGCGCCCATGGGTCCAGGGCACCGGCCTGGGCCTGTGCACAGGTCGCGCCCCAGTCCCTTGCCAGCTGCCGGTCGCGGTCCGTATCCGGGCCAAACCACCAGCGGTTACGGGCTTGCACGCGGGTAGGTGATTCCCGCGTGTCCGCAAACCAGTCGCGCAGCAGGCGCTCGAATTCAGGCATGCGCGACACGAAAGCCGAAGGGCAAAATGGCCAGACGCGTCATCTTCAGGTGCTGGGCCGCCAGCGGCAGGCCAATGATGGTGATGGCAAACAGCAGGGCCAGGGTCAGATGCAGCAGCGCCAGCTCCACCCCGGGCAGAATGATCCAGATGATGTTCATGATCACCGGCAGCGCGCCGGAAGGGGGATTGATTTCCTCAATTTCCTTGCCGAAAGGCGCCAGCCCAAGCACCGATAGCTTGAAGCACTGCAGGCCGAAGGGGATGCCCACAATGGTCAGGCATAGCAGCAGCCCGCCCAGCAGATAGGAGAGAAAAATCAGCCAGCCGCCGATCAGGAACCAGATAATGTTGAGCAGCAGATTCATGGTCAAAGTTCTCCTTGGTTTTGCGCAGTGGCAATGGTGCCCAGCAGCACTGCATGCCGGGCGCCGGTAACGGGCGGCGTGTTCAGGGGTCTGCCGGCGAGTCGTTCCCGCGCCAGCCAGGCAAACAGCAAGGCCTCAAGCGCATCGGGGTTCACCCCCTGTGCGGCCGTAGAGGCGATGCGTATGCCGGGCAAGCGTTGTTGCAACGCCGTCATGATAGCGCGGTTGTGAACGCCACCGCCGCAGACCCAAAGGCTGGAGGGTGGCACGGTGCTGCTGTGCTCCAGCGCTGCGGCAACGGTCTCCACGGTGAGCGCCAGCAGCGTCGCCTGAATGTCTTCCGGAGCCGCGTCGACCGCCGCCAGGCGACGGGCCAGCCAGGCCCGGTTAAACTGCTCCAGTCCGGTGCTTTTCGGCGCTGGGCGCTGAAAATAGGGCTCGTCGAGCAGTTGCTCCAGCAGCGCCGGTAGCACCGTGCCACTGGCGGCCCAGCGGCCATCTTCGTCGTAGGGCAGGCCGCGCTGTTCCTGCACCCACAGGTCCAGCAGGCAATTAGCGGGGCCCGTATCAAAGCCGTATACCTCAGGGCCCTGCAGCAGCGTCAGATTGGCAATGCCGCCGAGATTGAGGACCGCACCGGCGTCCGGACCACGGAACAGTTGCTCATGCAGCAACGGGGCCAGTGGCGCGCCCTGACCGCCAGCGGCCAGATCTGCGCGGCGGAAATCATAGACCGTGGTGATGCCGCTGCATTGCGCGATGGTCGGGCCGTGGCCCAACTGGATCGATACGGGATTCGGACCCTCGGGCTCATGCCAGACAGTCTGGCCATGCGAACCAGCGGCGGTGATATCCCCAGCGCGCAGCCCCAGCGGCTGCAGGGCCTTAAGCGCACAGGCTGCGAAAAACTCACCCAGGGAACGATCCAGCGGCTCCAGACGGTTCATGGCCGGTCGCCGGCCAGGCTGAATCAGCGCGTCGATGGCGACGCGAAGGGAATCTGGATAGGGCACGGTAAGCGTATGCTCTACCGCAAGATGCGCGCCTTCGGTGCGCACCACTGCAACGTCAACGCCGTCACGGCTGGTGCCTGAGATCAGCCCCAGATAGCGTTCCGGATTCACTCGCGGCTGGCGTAAAGCGATGCTGACTCCAGCCGCCCGAGCTGATTCTGCAGGCCCGCTACATTGGCCTGGAAACTGGCCAGTTCCTGGCCGGTCAGCGGCTTGGCCTCCGGTAGCGGTACCGTGCGCGGGTTGCGGTGCACGCCATTCACTACAAATTCGTAGTGCAGGTGCGGCGCCGTCACCATGCCGGTGCCCCCGAGATAGCCGATCACCTCACCCTGCTTCACGGTCTGATTTTTCTTCACTGCCCGCCGGGTGAAGTGCAGGTACTTGGTGACGATGCTCTCCGAGTGCTGGATGAACACATGATGGCCGTTGTACTTGTCGTAGCCGGAGCGGGTTACGCGTCCGTTACCCGCCGCATAAACCGGCGTTCCCACCGGCGCGGCGTAGTCAATGCCGCGGTGCGGTTTGACCCTCTTGAGCACGGGATGAAAGCGTTTCGGGTTGAAGTTGGAGCTGATGCGGGCGAAGTTGAGCGGGGCGCGCAAAAAGGCCTTGCGCATGGGCCGTCCTTCCGGCGTGTAGTACTCGCCCAGCCCGTTCTGTTCAAAACGCAGCGCGCGGTAGCGCTCACCCTGGTTCACAAAAGTCGCGGCCAGAATGTTGCCATCACGAAGGTATTCTCCGTCCCGGTAGACCTTCTCATAGATGATGAAGAAGCGGTCGCCGGCGCGGATATCAAAGACGAAATCGATATCCCAGCCGAAGATGTTAGCCAGTTCCATGGTCATGTTATCGCTGAGTCCAGCAGCCTTGGCGGCGAGAAACAGCGACGATTCGATTCGTCCCTGGGCTTCGTGTCGCTCCCGATAGACCTGGCGTTCCAGCCGGTCAGCGCGCAGCCCATCAGGGCCGTTTTGCACCACCAGATAGGCGTCGTCATCGATCGCAAAGCGCATGCGGGCCAGCCGGCCATCTGCATGGCGCTGAAATTCGAAGCGGTCACCGGGCCGGATCGCCACCAGCCGTTGCGTATCCTCATTCAGCGCCAGCAGTTCGTTCATGAGACTGAGGCTGAAATCCTGTTCGCGGAAGATCTCACCCAGAGTTTGACCGGAGCGAACGCTGACGGCTTCCCAGGCTGCCTGCTCGACGCTGGTCGATTGCAGCGATGCAGGCATGCTGATCGCACCCATGGCGGTGGCCACCTCTGTGGCCTGAGTTTCTGCTGCCGGGTCGAGCAGCCGGGGCGGCAGTTCGAGGGCCAGCGGCTCGCTGTAGCGTTCATGCTCTGATGGTGTCGGGTCCAGACCACCCAGCGCCAGGCCGATGGCGATCAGTGTCAGTGCGAAGACGATGACGCGCGTGCGCGTGAGGTAGCCCCGCCATGCGCCCTGACGGCTGACAAATAAGGTGCGGATCCGATCCATGGACGCGTGCAGTGGGGATGTACTTCTCATGTTCTGCATGGACCGGCAAGGCGGTCAGAAGTTCGGGCTGGCGTAACCATAGCGAGCGCAGCAGGGTGGGTCAAACGTCGGTGCGCAAGAGAAATGGTTCCCTGGCTGTCCGTTGGCGCGGGTCATCGCTACAATGCGCTGTGCATGCCCGTCGGGCAAAACAGGAAAAGCAGTCGCTATGAGTAAGGTGCAAGAGGCCCTCGACCTAATCGCCCGGGGTACCGATGAAATTATCAAGCTGGAAGATCTTGAGGCACGTCTGAGCGCGGGTAAGACGCTGCGGGTAAAGGTCGGCTTTGATCCCACGGCGCCGGATTTGCATCTGGGCCACACGGTGATCATCAACAAGATGCGCCAGTTCCAGGACCTTGGCCACACGGTGGTGTTCCTGATTGGTGATTTCACCGGCATGATTGGTGATCCCACGGGTAAGAACATCACGCGCAAACCGCTGACGCGGGATGAGGTGCAGGCCAATGCGGAGACCTATGCACAGCAGGTGTTCAAAATTCTCGATCGCGAAAAAACCGAAATCCGGTTTAACTCCGAGTGGCTGAACGAGCTGGGCTCCGAGGGCATGATCCGGCTGGCGGCCAAATACACCGTGGCGCGCATGCTCGAGCGTGATGACTTTGAAAAGCGCTACAAGGGTGGCGAGCCGATCGCCGTGCATGAATTCCTGTACCCGCTGGCGCAAGGCTACGATTCCGTGGCGTTGGAAGCGGATGTGGAAATGGGCGGCACGGACCAGAAGTTTAACCTGCTGGTCGGGCGCCACCTGCAGCAGCAATCCGGTCAGAAGCCGCAGATCATTATCACCCTGCCGCTACTGGAAGGCCTGGACGGAGTGCAGAAGATGTCCAAGTCCCTGGGCAACTACGTGGGTATTACCGACGCGCCGGATGAGATGTTTGGCAAGCTCATGTCCATCTCCGACGAGCTCATGTGGCGCTACTTCGACCTGCTGAGCTTTCGCAGCAACGCAGAGCTTGAGGCCTTGCGCGCCCGCGTCGCGGCCGGTGACAACCCGCGCGATATCAAGTTTCTGCTGTGCGAGGAGTTGGTCACGCGCTTTCATGATGCGCCTGCCGCGGAACGCGCGCGGGAAAACTTTATCGCCCGTTTTCGCGGTGGCGCCATGCCCGATGAGATACCGGAAAAGACCCTGGAAGCCGGTAGCGACGGGATCGGCATTGCCGCTGCGCTGAGCCAGTGCGGCCTGACCAGCAGCAACTCGGAAGCTTTCCGCATGATCAAACAGGGCGGAGTAAAAATTGATGGCGCCAAGGTTAGCGATCGGAGTTTGATGCTGGAGCCGGGGTTCACGGGCATCCTGCAGGTAGGCAAGCGGAAATTCTGTAAAGCGCATGTGCGCTGACTACAGCGCCGCACGGCGTGTCACCGATATTGACTGGTCGCGCTGGCAGGCGGTTGATCAGGCCACCCTGGTGTTCGTCCTGCGTGGCCACGAGATTCTGTTGATCGACAAGAAGCGAGGGCTCGGCAAAGGCAAGGTCAATGGTCCCGGCGGCAAGCTTGATCCGGGCGAGTCTATTGAGGCCTGCGCCATTCGCGAATGCCGCGAGGAACTGTCTATTGAGGTCAGCGAACTGCAGTGCATGGGCCAGCACCGCTTTCAGTTTACCGACGGTTATTCCATTCACTGCTGGGTCTATCGCACGGAGCATTTTGCCGGGACCCCGACGGAGTCGGAGGAGGCCGCACCGCGCTGGACGCCGGTGGATGCCATCCCCTATGAACGCATGTGGGAGGACGACCGGATCTGGTTGCCACTGCTGCTGCGCGGGCAGCCATTTGAAGCCAACTGGATCTTTGATGATGACCGCATGCTGGATTACACCCTGAGCGAATGTGAGGCAGTGGTCCCGTGAGCGCCTATCTGCTGGTCGCGACCTGTGCGCTGCTGGCCGCGGGACTGACCCTCTACAGCGGTTTTGGTCTAGGGACGCTGCTGTTACCGGTGTTTGCCCTGTTCTTTCCCGTAGAGGTGGCTGTGCTGGCCACGGCCGTGGTGCACGGCGCCAACAACGTGTTCAAGGTTTCCATGGTGGGTCGCTATGCCGATCGCAGCACCGTGCTGCGCTTTGGCCTGCCGGCGCTGGCTGCGGCGGTGCTTGGGGCCATGGCGCTGGGCTGGTTTGCCGCCCGCCCGCCCCTGTTCAGCTACGAGCTGGGCCCCATTGCGGCGGAGGTGCGCCCCATCAAACTGCTTATGGGCCTGTTGATGATGGTCTTTGCCTGTTTCGAGCTGGCGCCGAGCTTGCGGCGCTTTCGTTTCCATCATGACCACCTGCTCTGGGGCGGCCTGCTGTCCGGTTTTTTCGGTGGCCTATCCGGTCATCAGGGGGCCTTGCGCTCCGCATTTCTGGTCAAGTCAGGTCTGGATACGCAGGCTTTTGTGGGCACCTCTTCGGTGATTGGCCTACTGGTAGATCTGGCCCGTTTGCTGGCCTATGGCGCACTGGTCCTTTTTGCCGGGCAGGCGGCGCTGCACATTCCCGGGCAGGCCTACGGGCTGGTCGTCACCGGCTGCCTGGCGGCTTTTGCGGGCGTGCTGCTGGGCAAGCGCTATCTGCACAAGGTCAAGATAGACCTGGTGCAGACGCTCACGGGTGTGCTGCTTTTTGCGCTGGCCCTGCTGCTGCTGGCCGGCTGGATTTAACGACACGCGCTAGAGCTTTTCGCCGCAGTGCGGGCAATGGCTGCTGCCCGCACGCGCGTTGCGCGCCTGTTTGAAAATCCGATCTGCCTCGCTGGGAGAAATGCCCAGCTCTTCCCGCATCAGTTCCAGATGCACGGCTTCCGGTTCCGACAGGCCATCCTTGCTCAGTGCCTGCTCCAGCGCGTGCTGATAGCTCTGGCTGCGTTGATGCACTTCCCGATGGAATCCGGACGCCATGATGGCCGCCGGCAGCGCCATGATGGCCACGCCCACCAGGGCAATCAGCCCGGCAAAAATCTTGCCGCCATGGGTGAGCGGTACCACATCACCGTAACCCACGGTGGTGAGCGTAATCACAGCCCACCACATGGCCCGCGGAATACTGCCGAAGGCTTCCGGCTGGAGACGGTGCTCAAGCAGATATATGCCCCAGGCAGCCAGCATAAGCACCAGGAACAGTGCCGATAGCGCCACCAGCACCACCGGTGCTTCCCGGCGGGCGACGGTGAGCAGCACATTGAAGGCCGGCGAGAAGCGGGTGAGCTTGAAGATGCGCAGCAGGCGCAGGGCGCGAAACACCTTCAGTATTAGCGCCGGCTGCGTGCCCAGGGGTACCAGCAGCAGAAGATAGAAGGGCAGGATCGCCAGCAGGTCAATCAGCCCCAGCGGTGATCGGGCCCAGGCGCCGCGCGTCTGCCGTGGCGCATCGGGCTGATCCAGTGGCTTTTCCACGCAGGACCAAAGTCGGGCCAGATACTCTAGGGTAAAGACCGCAATACTGAACAGCTCGAAGCGCAGGAAAAACCACCCATAGCGGGCGCTGATGCTGGCGACCGACTCCAGCACGATGGCCACCACGTTGGCCAAAATCATGGCAATGAGAAACCAGTCCAGATAGCGACTCGGTCGGTCATCGGGGCGGTTCGCATCCAGCAATTCAGCGGTACGGCGTCGCAGGGCGCTCATGGTGTTCTCTGACGCCACCCGGCAAAGGCTGCGCAGGCCTCTTCCACCGCATCCAGCATGCGTGGCGTGGCCCGGTTCATGAGATCAGCGGGTAAGGTTAGCAGCGCGTCATGCTTGACTGCCTGTAGCTGCGGCCAGCTGCGCCACTGGGCCAGCGGATCACGCTCCGGCCCCGAGCTACCGGCCAGCAGCAGTTCCGGATCGGCTTGTAAGACGGCTTCTGGAGCCAGCTGCGGCGCCAGCGTGGGCAGGTCTGCAAAGACGTTCACGCCGCCGCAGATTGCCAGGCCCTGACTGATGAGATGCGCGCCATTGACCGTGTAGAGGGGGCGTGCGCCGATCTGGTAGAAGTAGCTCAGAGGCCGCTGGTTACCGTAGCGAGCGCGCAGTCCGTCGCGCCGTTGGCGTACCTGGGCAGCCGCCGTTGTGCCATGTTGACCGGTGGCGGCGGCCAGTTGCTCCAGTACCTGGGCCATGGCTTCAAAGCTGTTGATACGCACGCGCCAGACCGGCATGCCCAGGTCTTCCATGGCCTTTATGGCCGACTCTGGCGTGCCCGAGTCCCAGGCCAGGACCAGGTCCGGTTGCAGCGTCAGCATGCGCTCCAGGTCGAAGCGAAAAGCGTCGCCGATACGGGGCAATTCAGCCGCTGCAGCGGGATAGTCGCTATAGGCTACGGTGGCCAGCAGCCGATCACCTGCGCCAACCGCGTAAACCAGTTCGGCCAGATGTGGTGCCAGGGTGATCAGGCGCTGGGCCGGTGCCGCGAGCTCAAGCCGGCTGCCGTCAGCCTGCGGTAGCGAGACGCTGCTATTGCTGTGCGCGATCACGGGTGCCAGCAGGCTGGCTAACAGCGCAAGAAGCAGGCGCAGAGGTCGTTTCACGCCAGCAGGTCAATCAAAAGCAGGAGCGCCAGCACCGTGAGCCAGACGCCCAGCATGCGCCAGACCAGGTCCATGGCCTGGCGCAGGCAGGCCATGGGGCCGGTGATCTGATCTGCATAGCCGTCCCGCGCGGCCTGGCCACTGAGGACGATTTGCCGGGCGGCGGCGTAGAGGAAATCGTTATTACCATCGAACAGGCCGTGGCCCTGTTCCTGGTGGTACTGGCGCCAGGCTTTGAGTACTGAATCAAAGTCCGTGGCGATGGCCAGAGCCAGCGTCATGAGTTGGGCGACCGGCCAGTCCAGCACCTGGCGCAGGCGCATCAGCAGCGCACGTTGACCGGTTGGTAGATCAAGATCAGGCTCCGTGATGCGGTCTGCCATGCGGTACAAAATGGCGCCATAAATGCCCAGCACGGCGAACCAGAAAATGGTGCCGAACCAGCGCTGCAGAGACTCGCGAAATACCCCTTCGATGGCCAGCGCCATGCAGTCGTCGTCATCGCTTGGGCAGTCGCCGAGCAGCGCGCGCATGGCGGCGGCCTGATCCACATCGCTATCGGCATGGATGATGGCATCAATGTCCGTGTCCAGGTCATGCGGACCAAAGGTATAGACCAGCACGGCAACCGCCAGTAAAAAACCGCCCAGCGTGCCCAGGAGCTGATGCGCCAGCATAGCGATAAGTGCGGTGATCAGCAGCGGCAGCAGCAGGTAGAAAAGAAAGCCCGTGATACCGTCCCAGCCGGGCAGCTGGCGACAGTGCCGGTTGCAGAAAGCGGTGGCGTGTTTGACCCATTCAAAGCGGTGCAGACGGCTCAGATCACGCACGAAATAAACCAGTGCGAAGGCGAGCAGAAGAACAACAATGGTCATAGAAACGCTTCCCACGCCGCGTGGCGGCCCCATCGGGATTCTAGCAGCTTGCGGGCGTAGGGTTTTGCGGGGTGGCGCCGGGCAGCTGGCGCGGCCGGACTAGCGCCCTTGAGCCGCTGAGGCAGCAGCCTGACAAACGGCTTCCAGATCCTCGCCGCTGCGTTGCCGGAACCAGTCAGCGAGCAGCTGAAAGGAGATGGAAACGGGTGGCGGCAGCAGCAGCTCGCCCGCGTTCAGAGCCTGAGTCAGCTGCTCGGGGTTATACCAGCGTAACTCCTCCAGCTCCTCTGAAGTCTGACAGTCGCGACTTTCCGCTTCCGCGTAAAAGCCACACATGGAGGAGGCCGGAAAGGGCCAGGGCTGCGAGGAAACGTAGCGGATGGTACGCAAGCGCACGGCAGACTCTTCATAGACCTCACGAACTACCGCGTCTTCCAGGCTTTCGCCGGGCTCGACAAAGCCCGCCAGGGTAGAGAAACGCCGGGCCGGCCAGTTCGGATTGCGGCCCAGCAGGCAGGCATCCTCGTGAGTGATCAGCACGATGATGGCGGGATCGATACGGGGAAAGGTCTGGCGCCCACACTCATCGTTGCTGCAAACCATTTTGTGGCCCGCCGAGCTGAGCCGGTTGCCGGTGCCGCAAAAGCCGCAGAAGCGGTGCCGGTGCTGCCAGTAGTGCAGGGCTTTGGCGTAGGCCAGGATGCCCGCATGCTTGGCATCCATAGCAATAGAGTAGCGGCGCAGATCGGCGAACTCGGCGTCTGCGTGGGCTTCCAGCACCGCATCTTTTTGCGCATCGCTCAGATTGATGGCGAAGTAGGTGCGTTTTTCATCGGTTCCCAGCAGCGTTGGACGTTGCAGAAGATCCACATGATCCAGCTGGCCGTGGCGCAGATAGACGGCGAGCGTGCCCGCCGCACTGCTCTGCAGCAGATTGCGACTGCGCCAGAGCGGCACATAGCGCGCCTCGGGTGCGGCCAGAGCGGCAGCGACCCAGCGCGCGTCATCACGGCGCTCGACCAGCCGATCAAGCCGTACGGATGTGAAACGGTTGCCCTGCGACCGCGAAACCCGGTCGATATTGAGGGTCATGTCAAACGGAGAAGGATGCGCCGCAGCCGCAGGTGGTGCTGGCGTTGGGGTTGCGGATCACAAACTGGGCGCCCTGCAGGTTTTCCGTGTAGTCCACCTCCGCTCCCATCAGATACTGGAAGCTCATGGGGTCGATCAGCAGGGTAACGCCGTCGTTAACCACGCGGATGTCGTCTTCTTCTGCGGCCTCGTCGAAGGAGAAGCCATACTGGAAGCCGGAGCAACCGCCGCCCGAGATATACACCCGCAGTTTTAGCTCCGGGTTGGCTTCCTCCATGATCAGTTCCATAACCTTGCGCGCGGCCGCGTCGGTAAAGACCATGGCCTGTGCGGGAGGTGGCGGTGCTGTGTCTGGCGTAGTCATGAGCCTGAATATGCAGCCGCAGGCGTAAAATTTCAATAAATTGTCGGTCCGGATGCCTGGCCCTGGTGACAGTAAGGGGGGGCGTGGCTACACTGCCAGGGCATCATTGTTGAGGATCACCTGTCCATGCTTTGGCTTAAGGCCTTCCATGTCATATTCATGGTTACCTGGTTTGCGGGCCTGTTTTATCTGCCGCGCCTGTTCGTTTATCACGCCTCGGCCAGTGATGGGCAAACCCGTGCCACGTTCAAGGTAATGGAACGCAAGCTGCTGGTGATGTGTCATATTGGCGCCGCCCTTACCATTTTGTTCGGGACGCTCATGCTGGTGCTATGGCCGGCGTTTCTGCAGCTGGGCTGGATGCATGCGAAGCTGTTGCTGGTGGCCGGTCTGATCGGCTACCACGTCTGGTGCGCGCGCCTGGTGGGGCAGTTTGCGCGCGATGAAAACCAGCGCAGCCATCTGTGGTTCCGCTGGTTTAACGAGGTGCCCGTGCTGTTCCTGATCGCTATCGTGCTGCTGGCCATTCTCAAGCCGTTTTAACGCGTAAGCCGCTATGCCAGGTCCAGATCGAGGCGGTCCATCCAAGCGGCGTCGGGGTCGCCCAGCACGACGAACCAGGGGTTGAGAATGTCCACCTTCTGGTTGTAGGGCAAGGCTTTGCCTTCCAGCCCCAGTACCTGCCCGCCGGCTGCTTCTACCACTGCCTGCGCGGCTGCCGTATCCCACTCTGAGGTTGGCCCAAGCCGGGGGTAAAGATCGGCCTTGCCTTCAGCGACGCGACAGAATTTCAGGGAACTGCCCATGCTGATCATCTCATGGTCGCCGAGGCCAGCGAGGCACTGCTCGAGTTTGGGGTTGGCGTGGGAGCGGCTGCCCACAATGACCGGCACGGGGGGCACGGGACGGCGCGTTTGGATGTCCTGCGCGACCCCGGTGGCCTGCTGGCGCCAGGCGCCATGACCCACGACGCCCGCATAGGTCTCGTCCACCACGGGCACATGGACCACGCCCAATATGGGCCGGTGCTGGTCGATAAGGGCGATATTGACGGTGAATTCGCCATTGCGGTTCACAAATTCCTTGGTGCCGTCCAGTGGATCGATCAGCCAGTAGCGCGACCAGCTCAGGCGCTCCTCATCGCTGATATGACCTGATTCTTCGGACAGCACGGGTATCTCGGGCGTGAGTTCGCCCAGCGCTTTCACAATCACGCGATGGCTGGCCAGATCGGCCTGCGTCAGCGGTGAGTCATCAGCTTTGCTAATAACCTCAAAATCCTGCTCATAGATGGTCAGGATGGCGCTGCCGGCGCGCCGGGCGATGGCGACGCAGTCGTGCGCCAGGGCATTCAAATCGAGAGCCATGTCGGTTTTCCTAGGCGTTTTTCAGTAGGTGGTCGCGCGCGATATAGAGCGCTGCGATGCTACGCCCTTCCGTGCAGTCAGGTCTTTGTACCAGCTCATGCAGTTGCTC